>JANELJ010000225.1 GCA_024511395.1 Gammaproteobacteria bacterium
CTATGATTTATTCAGGTCGGACTATTTATAAAAAAAGAGTGTATTAGATTTGTCTTATAGCAGATTTTTGTCCAGAACCGCCTGCATCTGCTGGTAAGTTTTCTGCGCCAGTTCTTTACGATTATCTCTGGGGATCAGAATGGGTGGTATAAAATACACATCCGCAATGATCTCATGGAAGCCTAAAATAGCCCACAGATTTTTCAGCAAATGAGTGTCTCCGGTATAGGGAATATCTGAATGCAGTTTGCCATCTACTTTATAAATAATCACTACCGGCTGTACACCGATGGTAATACAGTCTTCTATATCCACCACGGACTGAAACATGCCCGGATACAGGTGAGCAATTTCATCACCTTCACCGGTTCCTCCTTCCGGGAAGACCGTTACCCGTTCTCCATCACAGAGTAATTGCGCTATCTGTTCATTGAGCCGCCGCATATCACTGATACTGCCTCGCTTAATAAATAATGTTCCGGCTCTGACACTCATCCAGCCCACCAGAGGCCAGCGGGCAATCTCACTTTTGGCTACAAAACTGGTGGGGTACAGCGAGCTGAGCAGCACAATATCCTTCCAGGATATATGATTGGCCACCATCAAATGATTGTCATGCACCAGCTTCCCATACATCTGAACACGAATATTCATTAACTGCAGAAATTTCTGATACCAGCACTGTATTATCGGCTTTTCTTTAGCACCGGGAAATTTTTTTGCATCCAGATAATAAAGCACTTGCACCACACCCCATAATACATGCAAAATAACCCGCAATAATCGCAATAGTTTTCTAACAAACAAACCCATTCCCAACCTGTAACCTGTAACCTGTAACCTGTAACCTGTAACCTGTAACCTGTAAATACTATGCCATCAAACTTCTGGGAACACAAAGCCTTAAATGAAATGACTCGCGAGGAGTGGGAACAATTATGTGACGGCTGCGCTAAATGCTGCCTGCATAAGCTGGAAAATGAAGATACCGGCACAGTATACGGTACCAATGTGGTTTGCCGCTACCTGGATACTGAGCAGTGTCAGTGTACTGAATATCTGCAACGCAGTATTCTGGTACCGGAATGTGTGACCTTAAGTATGGATAACCTGGAACAGGTTTATTATATGCCTTCAAGTTGCGCCTACCGCTTACTGGCCGATGGGAAAAAACTGCACGACTGGCATCCGCTGATCAGCGGCAGTCGTCAGTCAGTGCATGACTCGGGCAACTCCGTTAAAGGTAAGGTGGTTTCTGAACTGGATGTGGATGATTTAATGCATCACCTGACAGGCGAGTGGGAATAGTACTAAATACCCTCTTCAGCCCTGCGCAGAAGATACTGACCGTACTGATTTTTCTTTAGAGGCTGAGCCAGTTCAATAAGCTGTTCTTTGGAGATATACCCCATTTCAAAAGCAATTTCCTCAATACAGGCCACTTTTAACCCCTGACGGTTTTCAATGACCTGGATATAATTAGACGCTTCCATTAAACTTTCATGGGTGCCGGTATCCAGCCAGGCAAAACCCCGGCCCATCAGCTCTACTTTTAAATCACCCCGTTCCAGATAAGTCTGATTAACCGTGGTGATCTCTAACTCTCCTCGTGCAGAGGGTTTAACCACTTTTGCCACTTCAATCACATCATTAGGGTAAAAATACAAACCGACTACGGCATGGTTACTTTTGGGAGCTTCCGGTTTCTCTTCAATACTCAGAACATTGCCGTTATCATCAAAATCCACCACACCATAACGCTCAGGATCCTTAACATAATATCCAAATACCTTTGCCTTGTTCTGTTGTTCTACATTTTTTACAGACTGACACAGCATACGCTTAAAACCATGACCATAAAAAATATTATCTCCTAGAACCAGGCATACACTGTCATCACCAATAAATTCCTCACCAATCAGAAAGGCCTGTGCCAGCCCGTCAGGAGAAGGCTGTACCGCATAGGAAAACTGCATACCAATATCGGAGCCGTCACCTAGCAGGGCTTCAAACTGGGGCAGATCATGTGGAGTTGAAATAATTAAAACCTCTGTAATACCGGCCAGCATCAATATCGACAGAGGGTAATACACCATAGGCTTGTCATAAATCGGGGTCATTTGTTTACTGACCCCCCTGGTAATAGGATAAAGTCGGGTGCCGGAGCCGCCTGCCAGAATAATACCTTTCATTTTTGTTTACTCCTGTTCACCGGTTCCCAGACGTTCTCGCTGATAACTGCCGTCCTGTACATTCTGACACCACTGTTGATTATCCAGATACCATTGAATGGTTTTTTCAATACCTGATTCAAAGGTTTCTTCCGGTGTCCAGCCCAGCTGCTGATCGATTTTATCGGCATCAATAGCATAACGTACATCATGTCCGGGGCGATCACTCACATAGGTAATAAGCTGCTCATGGGGAATATAAGGTGAAGCTGGAACCATTTTATCCAGCATGTCACAGATAGTTTTAACTACTTCCAGATTGGTTTTTTCATTATGGCCGCCGATATTATAGGTTTCACCGTCTTTACCGGTTTCCAGTACCAGTCGCAGAGCACGGGTATGATCATCTACATGCAGCCAGTCTCGTATCTGCATACCGTTTCCATAAATAGGCAAGGGCTTCCCTTCCAGAGCATTAAGAGTAACCAGGGGGATCAGTTTTTCAGGGAACTGGTGACTACCGTAATTATTGGAGCAATTAGTAATCACCACCGGAAAGCCATAGGTTCTGTGCCAGGCTCGTACCAGGTGATCAGATGAGGCCTTACTGGCAGAATAAGGGGAGTTGGGATCGTAAGCTGTTTCTTCGGTGAAAAAACTGGTTTCATCCAGATCACCATAAACTTCATCGGTGGAAACATGGTGAAAACGAAAACTGCCTTTTTTATCTTCGGCCAAAGAATTCCAGTAAGCCCTTGCTACTTCCAGTAAGTTACAGGTGCCGACAATATTGGTCTGGATAAAGTCCGCCGGACCGTCAATTGAACGATCCACATGTGATTCGGCTGCCAGGTGCATAATGGCATCGGGCTGATAATGATTGAATATCCGCTCCATGGCATCTTTGTCACAAATATTAGCATGTTCAAAATGATAACGGGGGCTGTTTTCAACCGCCTGCAGAGACTCTAGATTACCGGCATAGGTCAGGGCATCAACATTGATAATGGTATGCTCTGTATCCTTAATATACTGACGGATCACCGCCGAGCCGATAAAACCTGCACCGCCTGTCACAATAATATTCAATATTTGCTCCACCTGTTTTAGAATTTTTAAAAAAACGTAACTGTTCAGCGTGTTTAGATTTTGTGCCAGTTCAAGGCATTTTCGCACGGAAAATGTGAGCGTATATCAATACGTGACCATTTGAGTACGAAAATAACGCCGAAATGGCGTAAAAGATGAATACGCTGAATAAATGGAATGGTTCGTCCCACTCTCTAACGGCATCATAAAAATGTGCCAAAATTGTGTTTTTACACATAACAACAGAGTAGAGAGGCGAACCTTATGAGTAATTTTAAAGTAAAACGTGCAATAAAAATACTGGCAATTGTTCTGGCAAAGAGCAGTTTTTATATTTATGCTGCCGATGACAGGGGCCAGAAGGTTTTAACAAAAAAAATGACCAGAAGCCAATTATCAAACTTTGTGTCTAAATTACCGGCCTGTTTAATAGCCATGGAGGCCTGTGGCAGTGCCCATTATTGGGCTCGCAAGTTTCAAGAGTATGGTCATGAAGTCAAACTTATAGCGCCTCAGTTTGTTAAACCTTTTGTCAAATCCAATAAGAATGACAGTCTGGATGCTGAAGCCATTTGTGAGGCGGTTCAACGT
>JANELJ010000040.1 GCA_024511395.1 Gammaproteobacteria bacterium
TAATTAGTTTCAAGTATAGGCGCTATTGCAGGCAAAAAAAAGCGGTGTTAACTCCTGTGGTTAAACACCGCTTTTTTTTGCCGAATAATAAATTTAAGCTTCTTTCTTAGCTTCAGCCTCAGCTTTAGCCTGTTCCTCTGCTTCCTTTCGTCCCAGAGGATCGGCAAATTTATCATTAAGCGATTTCACAAAGGTGTCTGCTTCATTACGAACCCGTTCAATGGTTTTACGTGACCTTCTGCCCCAGCCAGCCGGATTAACGGCAAAGATACTGCGCATAGGAAAGGTATTCTTTAAAAAAGCAGCCGCAATATTACCCGGACCATTTTCCGTAGGCAGAGTCTTTACTATCTTTTTAGCGACTTTACTGCGCACCCAGTAGTGAATACCGGCAAATACCGCAATGAACAGTCCGGCAGTGACACCCTGAGCTATTTTACTGGCTTTAAAACTTTCCAGCCAGGGCGGCTGAAAAGACCAGTCTACCCAGTATCCGGCGTAAACTGAAAAACCAATAAGTGCCGCAATAATAAGACCATATAAAATACCGTCAAATATCAGAACTTTCCGGGACCATGCTTCCATAGCCTGTTTAATTCTGGGTACGGCTAACTGTTCAATCTGGTTAGCGGTGTTTTCCAGGGCTCCAATAATACGATAGACCCGCTCTACGCTGACTTCCTGCATACGATGCTTAATTTCACCCAGATCAATATCCAGCTTTTCCTTGTAGCGCTGTTTAAGATGTTCATCTTCAATAGGTTGAGCCACTTTTTCATTATAAATACAGTAAAAGCGTCCAGTAGACAGACCGGTCTGAACAATAGCTCTCTGCCAGGCAGCAACCACCTGTTCAGCATTGTCTTCCTTGGCAGTAGAGTCCATCTGATTAAGAATAAACAGGAATTTACCCGCATCATTTCTGCGAATGGTTCCTTCTACCAAGTGCTGCAAGGTATCTTTCATGGCACCGGGTTCGGGATGTCTGGCATCAAAAAACACCAGCACTAGATCCGCCAGATCAATAATATGGTCGGTAATTTTTAAGGTGGAATTGCGCTGTTCATCGGCATCAAATCCGGGGGAATCAATCAGGATCTTGCCTTTTAAGGCATCACTTTTGCAGGCCTTTAACTGCAGATAGGTATCAATACGGCTGCCTTCACCTGCGGCCACTTTTTCAATTTCTTCACTGATCTGATAAAAAGGTAAGCGAGGATCAGCATCCAGAGCTAGGCCAGGTAATACTCTGACCTGTTCATCCTGGCTGTAACAAATGACGGTAAATTTATCATCCACGGCTTGGTTACCGGTCAACTGGAGATCCACACCAAGGTAACTATTAATAAATGAAGATTTACCTGCTGAGAAAGTACCCAGAATAGAAATCAACGGCCACCATGAAATGCTAGTTGCAAAAGATTGATCAGAGGTTAATAAACCCAGTCGATAGCCGACTCTGTCCAGCTCTTTAAACGAGTCAACGGCATCAATTAAAATAGGATTCTCGGTAGCGAGATTATCCTGTAAACTTTCCAATCTTGATTTAAGTAACTTGCTTGGTCCTGCAAACATTGGCACTCAAACTCCGCGTATTGTTAAAAATTTAATATTAACGTACTGGAGGTGGAAAAGCCAATGGTCCGGATGATCCTCTGCGATTATTACCCCAGGGCATCATACTATCAATCATACTTTCGCCAGGATTAGAGATACTCTTGTTCATACTCCACATATCTCTCTGCATACCAATTATGCCGGCACTCATGGCCTGCATATTAGTACTCATACCATCGATGCGGTGACTGACATTATCAGCAGTAACCGTCATCTTACTGGTATTATCCGACATGACTGGCATAGTTTCTGAAACCACACTGGCTATGGTATTGGTGCCTTTTCTCATTTCAACGACATTAGCTGAAATAACTTCCATATTGCTTGTCACTGAAAGAGACATCTGGTTCACAGAACGGGCCATTTGCCGAACATCATTAGACAGGGAATGAACATCATGGGTCAGGTTAAAAATCAGATAATAACCATAGGCTGCCAGGACGATAAAGGCAAACAATGCAGTATAGACAATCAGCTGTAACCTCTGTCCTTTTACATCGGCACCTTTTCTGCGATCCGCCAAGGTGTCAGAATCAAAACCGGTGGCATCTTCCGCTTCATTGGTTAATTTATGGTACAACCTTTTGATAGGCATTTTTCTCTCTCCTAAGCATTAACCACCCCTTGATTATCAGGAAAATCCTTTTAATCTAAATGCAAATAATTTGTTTCAAAAATGGTCACAGTTAAATTCCAGGTTTGCAGTCTCTAATCTGGTGTTGACAGATTACTCCTTATAAGACATTTGGATTATTGTATGAAATTTTCTGTTTCCACCTGTTTCTGTCTGTTATTTATTATTCTACGCTGTTTATCAGCAACATTCCTGTCCACATCGGCTGTTTCTGCAACCACTCTCCAGGCTTCCTTAAATCGATAGTGATTAACCAGCCGCTTTACAAAACGGGTATTGGCTGCAACAAAATCGGTCATCCGCCTCTGTGCTCGATATACATTAGCCAGCTCACCCATTACATCCGGCAATTCCGGTAACAATGCTGCCAGTCTGAGGTATTTTTCCTCAGCTACGGCATACTGCCCCTGTTCAAATGCCTTCCTTGCTTCTGCCAGAATTTGCTTCTGCTCTGCAGTTTTTATCACCGGTTTCACTTCCGATACGGATAATGCTGAAGAGGGACTATTGTTGTGTTTAGTCTCTGTTACTGCCCGTGTATCTGCTTCCGGTTCCGTTTGTTCAGCCTCAGTTGATTTAGTTGAAGCTGATTTACCCAGCATATCCTTTGCAGACAAAAGCGAAATCATCTGATGACTTAGCTGCTCTTTTCTGGTGCGGATCTGCTTCTGCAGGCTGTCATTTATTACTGGCTTCTGCGCGGATTCAGCTACCTCAACTGATGGTACGTCTACTGCTGCTGTTGCAGGCTTATACCCGTGTGGCTCCCTTGCAAATTTAGTCACCGGATTTACCCGGAAACAATTATTTATTTCCTGTGGTTCAGGATAAGCTGTTTTATTCAACACTATCTGTTCATCAGGAAAAACCGGTTCCGCTACAGCTTTAACGCCCGTTACCTTTGTTCGGTTTCTTGCCTGTAGGGCTTTATCATAATTGCTCAGCCTTTCACGTTCCTCCCTGGAAAGTCTAAGCTGATACTGTCTCATTCGTTCGGAAAAGGCCTGAGGATCCGGTAAGGGTTCGGCCTTTTCCGGGTAAGGCTCATTATCAGAATTCGTCTGATAAGACTCAGTTACAGAATATTGTCTAATAGTCTGCTTTTGTTCCTTATCATTTTGTTGAATGTTTTCCTTAACTGGTTCCTTAATCAGACTGTCAGCACTGCCTGCTGTAGAACTTATTATAGAAGTGTCCTGTTTATTATTTCCCCAACTCCAGTAGAAATACAGTATTACCAGAACTATGGTAATCAAAGTCAGATGACTTAATATCCACCGAAATACTTTCATCGAAGGTAACACAAAACTCTTCCTTTAAAACTCAGGGATACAGCATACTGGCAAACTTGTTGACTTCCGCAGCGGCTTTTCCCTTAGGCTTCAGTTCAAACACGGCCAGTCCTTCACTGAAGGATCGTCTATAAGTTGTTCTCTGGTAAAGCCGGGTATCAATCAGGTCAATATGCGGCAGCATCTTTAAAGCATCTTCTGCTTCCCCGGTTTCTCTGACACCAATATGGGTATCGGCACGGTTTACAAAACCTAGCATCTGCGGCATATTTTTTTTACCGCGGATATCCAGCACCATTTTAATAAAGCGCTGGGTTGACCAGATATCCGCCTGACTAGGTGGTACCGGGACAATAATTCTATCTGTGATCTCAATGGCTTTTTTCATGGCATCGGTATCGGCGGTGCCAATATCCACCAAGATCTGTTCTTGTTTCACTTTTTTCAGTTTATCAAAAGAACGACTGATCGAAATAACAGGCTCATACTCATCTTCTTCCCGAATATCTCCAACATCACTTAAAGTGGCCTGTGGATCGAGGTCAAATACTTTAACTTTATGATCGTTTAATGCCAACCATACAGCAAGGTTAAAGGTCACGGTGCTTTTTCCCGTGCCCCCTTTAAGATTACCTATTACCGTGATCATTTATTATTCCTGTTTTTGTCAGACGGTAGTCCCGGATCACACTAACAGGCTATTTAACAGAGCCTGTCAGGCAATCCGGGCATAATTATCACCTACGCCAATATACTTGGCAGGGTCAATACCTTATGCTACCTGTTACTTGGCCGCAGGAGCCGCTTGTGCTGGTGCAACAGCAGGACGCATATAAGGAGCAGGCCCGTAAGGTCTGTAACCATAGGGAGGATAATCATTGTTTATATAACGCTGATCACCATAACCCTGAAAACGGTTATCCTAGTTGTTATAGCCATTACCATAGGCATTGTTATTCTAGTTATTACTACCATAACCATTCCAGTTGGTATTGGAATCACCGTCATCCCACCATGCGCTGGCCTGTAAAGGTAAGATAATTGCACCGGCAAAAGCCGCTGCAGCCACTACTTTAGATAGACTCTTCATAATACTCTCCATTTAATCAGAATTAAGTCCCATATTTTTCTTTTTACATTACAACTAAGACTAAAATAAAGATACTGGGACATTTATCTTTTAGCTAGTCTTTACTCTCCCCTAAATCATCTTTCAACTGAATACCACGACGTCCTTTTTTCTTCACAGTTTTACGATTGCCTTTAGGACTGGCTTCCTCTGCTTTTTTACTTTCTGTTAAGGCTTTTTTGCGAGCAACCGCTTTCTTCTTAACGGTTGCTTTTTTCACAGCTAGTTTTTTAGCTACGGTTTTTTTGGCCACAGCCTTTTTAGTTACCGCCTTTTTCTTAACAGCATTTTGCTGAGGTTCTATTTCTTCTGTTGATGACTTCTGCTCAGTTTCAGTTTCGGCAACTACAAGTGCCGAATCAGGCTTAACTTCGCTGTCTTCAGCATCATTAACTTTAGCCGTACTGGAGGATTTGTCCTGGGCACCTTTATCATTCTTTGGCGCACTGTCTTTAGTCTCCAATGAGGCATCAGTCCTGATCACGGTATCAGCTTTAGTATTATCAGCTGATGCTTTATCTTTAACTGCAGGTGCAGTCTTTTCAGCCACAGTAGTTTCAGCCGTATTTGCAGGTGCTTTAGCTGAACCGGTTGATGCTGTTGTCGTAGTCGGCTTAACGGCTGGTTTAACAGCTGTTGTATCTGCAGTTGAACCACTTGTCTTCTTTTTACGTTTGAAAATAAGCGTATAAACGCCCTGTAGACTCCACCACGCAACCTGGACTACAGTCACGGTTATATTATAAATATTAAATAACAGTGTCCCTATAAATGGCAGGATAGAAGACGGCTTTTTATTTTGTGCGTTTTTTCTTGATTCAACACAGATTGGGTAATCTGGATGATCTTCAGTTATATTTTCACAAAAAGCTGTTTTACCACTGTAACAACCCAGAGGGATAACCACTAGGGTTAGAATTGTGGAAATAAACACACCGTACATGAGTGATACAGCCATACCCTGGAAAATCGGATCAAACAAAATAGCAGTAGAACCGACCACCAGTGCTAGTGCCGTAATAATAATCGGTCTTGTCCGGGTAATACAGGCCATAATAATCGCTTCACGAATCCCCACCCCACGGGAAATTTCCTGACGGGAATAATCCACTAGAAGGATTGAGTTTCTTACAATAATACCGGCCAGGGCAATAAAACCAATCATGGATGTCGCGGTAAATTCCGCCCCCATAATGGCATGACCTGGAATAATACCCACCAGCGTTAAAGGAATCGGTGAAATAATAACAGCAGGCAAGGTGAAATTGCCGAATTCCCAGACCACCAGCATATAGATCATAATAATGGCAGCACCAAAAGCCAGTCCCATATCACGGAAGGTTTCATATGTCACCGTCCATTCACCACCCCATTCAAAACCAGAATGGTTATACATTTCAGAAGAATCAGGTGGGCCTAACATGGCACCGGTAATATGTTCACCACGCGGACCGCGATTTTCTTCCAGGGACAGCATGTCTTCAACTTCAAAGATACCATAGATAGGTGCTGCAAATTCACCGACAACCTCACCAGTAACATATTCAACATCTCTCAGATCCTTATGGAAAATAATCGGTTCTTTATAACCTCGGGTAAACACACCCAGTTCAGCCAGGGGGACACTGCCACCTGTCATTGTCGGTACCGGCAGCTGACTCAGATTATTAAAATTAGCCCGGACATCCAGAGGTACCTGTAATATGATCAGGGTAGGCTCCAGTATTGAGCCGTCCTTAATATCGCCCAGCACATAACCGCCCATGGCCATTTCCAGGGTTTTATTTATGGCATCAACACTGACACCGGTACGGATGGATTTTTCACGATTGACTTTAAAATTCCAGATTTCATAGGGTTTTTGAATGTAGTTATCAACATCATCGATGGTTTCTGCCTTTTCAAACAGATCCGTCAGCATCATAGCTACAGCATGTTGCTCATGAGAGGTCGGCCCATAAACTTCAGCCACCATAGATTGCAGCACAGGCGGACCAGGCGGCATTTCAACAATCTGAATTTTAGGCGCATCAAGTTTGCTGTATACACCATCCTTTATTTTTTTCGCTATGAGTTCTTTAAGTAATTTTCTGGTCTCAATAGCAATTTCATGACTGCTTCTATCTCGTTCGGTTTTATGCAATAGCTGAACATTCAGATCAGCCTGCCAGGGCTGCTGACGCAGGTAATAATGTCGTACCAGACCATTAAAATCATAAGGGGAGGCCGTACCTACATAGGATTGTATTGCAGTCACTTCAGGTATTTTTCTGACTTCTTCCGCCAGCTGACGTGTCAGATTGGCTGTAGTCGGCAGTGCGGTTCCTTCAGGGAAATTAATAATGACATTAAAAACAGCCTTATTGTCCAGAGGCATCATTTTTACTTTAACCACTTTAAAGTAAAACAGGCTGCAGCAAAGAAAGAAAACAACAAACAGAGAAATCAGAAAGCCATAACCCAATGCCTTGTTATCAATTAAAGTATTAAGTACCTTACGGTAAAAACCATCCAGACGTCTGACTGTTCGGTGTTCTACCTCTTCCATCTTGTGCAGGTTAGACATGGCAGGTTTAAAGCGTAATGCCAGGAACGGTGTAAATACAAAAGCAGCAAACAGAGAATACATCATGGCCACTGAACCCAGTGCTGGAATCGGTGCCATATAGGGCCCCATCATCCCGCGCACCATACCCATAGGCAGCAGAGCAGCAATTACCGTAAAGGTAGCCAGAATGGTCGGATTTCCTACTTCACGAACCGCATCTACTGAAGTATCGTCACTGATTTCCCCATCCATTGCCCAGCGCCGGTACATATTTTCCACCACCACAATGGCGTCATCAACCAGAATACCAATGGAAAAGATAAGAGCAAATAAACTAACCCGGTCAATGGTAAAGCCCATAATCAGAGCTAAAAAGGTCGTGACCAGAATAACATTAGGAATAACAATAAAGCAGACCAGTGCCGCACGCCAGTTCAGGAACCAGAAAATTAATATTGAAACTGCAATGGTCACCAGTACCAGTTTAAACATTAATTCATTAACTTTATCCTGCGCCGATTCCCCGTAATTTCGTGTCACCGCTACTTCCACATTACTGGGGATCAAACGCCCTTTCATGGACTCAACCCTTTTCAGGATCTTGTTAACCACACTAACCCCGTTAGTACCGGTTTTCTTGGCTATGGCCAGTGTTACTGCGGGAGCACCGTTGGCCGGTTTACCCTCTTCCATTGCTGGCCCGCTATAATAATTAACCAGTTTATGGGCCTCACCGGGACCATGAATCACATCGGCAATATCACGAATATACACTGGGTTGCCATTATGCATAGCCACCACCAGCCGTTCGACATCCTCTGCACTAGTTAAAAAGGAACCGGTATTAAGGTTAAAACTGTTTTCACCCGATTCAATCGAACCAACGGTACGCTCACTATTGGCCGTTGCCACGGTATTGGCAATCTGCTGCAAAGTAATACCATAGCCAGCCAGCCGCTCAGGCTTAACTTCAATACGTAAACGTTCGCTACGCCCACTAATCACAAAGCTTTTACTGGTTTCAGGGATCTCCTGTAGCTCCTGCATAACATCCAGTGCAATCAGGTGCAGGGCTGCATCATCCAGGCTGTCAGACCAGAGTGTCAGGGCAACAATGGGTACATCATCCACGCCTTTGGGTTTTACCAGGGGCGGAGACACTCCAGGGGGAATTAAGTCTTTATTGGATTCAAGTTTATCGTACAGTTTAACCAGCGAAGGACCTAATTCTTCGCCCACATCAAATTGCACAGTAACCATAGTCTGCCCCCGCTGGGAAGCAGAATAAACATGATCAACACCTGGAATTTCACTCATAATACGTTCCAGAGGTTCAGCCGCCAGTGAAGCCACCTGTTCAACAGAGGCACCGGGATAACTGACAAAAATATCCGCCATGGGGACAGATATCTGAGGGTCTTCCTGCCTAGGTGTCAGAATAAAACCAGCTAGACCAATTGCAAATGTCGCAATAAGAAGCAGCAGAGTTAATGGCGAATGCATAAAGGTTCTTGACAGAGTACCGGCAAGCCCTAAACTAGGTTTATTTTTTGTATTATCCATTGTAATTAAATATGCTCATGCTTAATTTGTTATAACTCAAATGGAACGAAGTGACGATTAATTAGGTACTGAATAATCGTTTTCCGGTTCCCCCTAAAACCGGACTCCGCTCCACTGCGACCGCGTTATTTTATTGGTGTGCCGGGTTTCCAGTTCCTGGGCGGATGATCAATAATCCGATCACCCGGCTTCAGACCGGAAAGTACGGTAAATGATTTTCCACCATTAACCTTCTTACCCAGACGTACCACATGCAGTTCTGCTTCATTTTTTTCATTCATGACCAGAACACTGGGCAGACTGCCCATATGTTTAAGAATACTGCTCTTGGGAATAATGATAGAGGTGGATGGTTTGGAATTTTTTATCGGTATAGAAACCTCAGCATACATTCCAGGTACTCCGCGGGTACCGATGGGCAGATTAAACTTTACTGTAACAGTGTGTTTGCTCTTATCCGCCAGAGGATAAATCTGAGCCACTTTGGCTAGGATCATAACGCCGCTGACATCCAGATAAGCTTTTACTGTATCACCTACTTTGATATAAGGAACTAAACGCACAGGAACCTCAGTCTGGATGCGGATATAGTCCATATTGGCAAAAGAAACCATGGGCATACCCGGCTGAACCGTGTCTCCAACTTCGACCATCTTCTTAATAATTGTGCCGTCAAAAGGTGCAATAGAACGGGTATCTCTTAAGGCTGCATCAATCTGGTTAATGGCTTCCCGGGCACTTCTGACCTGAGACTGGGCCTGGTTAACTGAGGCCCCTGAGTTATACAGATCAGCCCGGCGCTGAACATCTTTATCGCCATAACCCAGAGTATCACCTATCTGTTTGGTAAACATCTGGTCAAAAATACCTGGCATACCCATGCCCGGCATCTGGGTAGCATTTTCTGAACGAGGTGACCAGAGTTCCCGGTTGTACTGTACCTGAGCATTCTGCAGAGCTGCAACGGCCTGGTCGTATTGAGCGACAGCGGCCTTGCGTTTGGCCAGCAGATTTTCGTCACTGATGGTCACCAGTAAGGTACCTGCAGTAAAGCTGTCGCCCTCATCACCGGCAATATACTCAACTCGTCCGGGCATCTGTGCTGACAGAGTAACCTCCTTATAAGGTACTACACTGCCCCCCAGATAAACATGCTCAACGTCTTTATGAGAACCAACTTTAATAATCTCGCTGGATAAAGCCTCCCCGCCTACCAGTAAACCTATACTTAAAACAAATATGCCGCTAAAGCGCCTCAACATTACTTATTACCTTTTATTATATGATCTGGTTTATATCCAATAGCTGTCAAAGTAACAGCAATACCCTGAATTTAGAATTTATTCTGATTTTTATTAAGTTTGTATATTAAAAATATGTATTGTTTAGATAATATACGAATAATATCTAAAATATACCTGTATTACATCATTTTTTATTTATCAGGAGAATAAACAATACAGAAACCACTAAATTTATTATTTTTTTTATCTTTTTACAAGAATGAGAACGAATATAACCAAGTACTTATAGTTTTTTCAGGCAAGCGTTTTTAGTCTTGAGCTAAAGCAGAAGTTTACCTGTTTTTTTATTATCAATTGCCGAAAAGTTTATAAATTTATTTTTTACATGCCTGATTTTTATTCAGGCGGCAACATTTTTACAAATTAGATATTTATAATCAACAAATATAAGAATATTCTAATCTTAAAAATCAAAGTTGTACTCAGTTCTCATAGTAAGAATATTAATCAGTTCTAATAACAGACTCTATTGGGGAATACCCTAGATTTAATAGTTGTTCATATCTGGATTTTTCTGTTTCAGAATGATATTTTCCTGCAATCAATACAGATACTTAATAATAACCTGAATTCTGGATAAGAACTAAAAAATATTGAACTAAATGCCTGTTATGCCTGTTTCTCGATCAGATCATTTAATGACCAAATCAAATGAATTTGAACAAGGAACAGGCAAGTGACTACTATAGATGAATTGTATTGTAATATTGATGATTTCAACCAGGTCTTTTA
>JANELJ010000226.1 GCA_024511395.1 Gammaproteobacteria bacterium
GCTTTAAACCTGGCTTGATGTCAGGCTTAAAACGGTATTATTCAGGTTGAACTAAATAAACGAACAGTTTTATTTATCCTTGGTTCCGGATGCTGCTTAAATAACAGGGCAATATGGATAGCTATGAGAATCCTTTATGGATTGTTAAGGAGTTAATCGAAAACAATGAGTGCCAGTGCAGTAATTGAACGGCGGGAACATCCTAGGCATCCCATCAGTTTGGAGGTCTTTGTTACCCCGGCTAAAGTAAAAAATCAGCGTATCGCATCACGGATCATTAATATGAGCCTGATGGGCTGTGCTATTAAACCCAATCATTATTCCTTTGTAGAAAAAGAACCGGTTTCTATCTGTTTTGTGGCTTCAAAAGATCACTGTTCCATGTCTACCATTATTCAGGCTGAAGTGGCGCATATTGGCGATGACTATATCGGCCTGTGTTTTGATGCCATGGGTGCGGATGTGATGGATTTATTGCGGGAATTGTTGAAGGAAGCAAAATACTTCTAAGTGAAAGATCCAAGCTTATATTAATGGTTCTTTCTTGCTGTGAGTGCGGGCATTCTGCCCGCAACAACAATATTTAATTACAATTGGTTCCAGTTGGCCTTTTTCTGACCTAAACACAGTTTAGGGAAGATTAAACCTAATAACATTCCGCCAAATAATACGCCGGCGCCGGTAATAAACCATTCCTGATCAGTATTGTCTTCCAGAGTCTGGTATTCCTGTTTTAACAGATGGTTTTCGGCTTCAATTTTGACCAGTTCATTGCGTAACTGGTTATTTTCTTCTTCCAGCTGCATGGGGCGGGCGGCAATTTTACGTAGTCGGGTCAGCTCCTTATTGGCCAGTAGATCTTTTTCAGAACGGCTCAGACTGTCACGTTCCTGTTTCAGGTTTTCCAGTTCGCTCTTCATCACTTCGTATTTCTGTTTCATTTCTGCGACATCCTTCTGGGCTTTTGCTACCAGATTTTTAGCCGCCGGTGTCTTGCTTAAAAAGCGACTTAATACCCAGCCTTCCACGCCCTGGGGTGTGAGGGCTCGGGTGTAGCCGGAGTCTTTTTCCAGTACGGTTAACGGCGTACCGCTTTTAATGATCTTAATGATTTTAAAGCCATTACCTTTACCGGAACGCATATTGATAAATAGCTCATCGCTGACGTACATGGTTTTAGCAGCACTTGCCGCAAGGGAAGTAAGTGCAGTGATCAAGAAAACTAAAATAATAAAAAATTGTTTATATGAAATATCCATATCCTGTCCTGAGTGGGTGAGACCGTATTATCCTAAATTATGCGGCAGGATTCTACTATATTATAGATTTGTCATGTGATTGTCATATTATTGTCATAATGATAGTGTTAAATACATGCAATAATGACTGGTTATTATCTGAATGGGATTTATATGTCCGCAAAACGGGTGCTGATTGTTGAAGATGAATTGGCTATTCGGGAAATGATGAAATTTACTTTTCATAAAAGCGAATATGCTCTGCAGGAAGTAGAAGATGCCGAGCAGGCGCAGGTTATGATACAGGATCAGCGGCCGGCTCTTATTCTTCTGGACTGGATGTTGTCGGGTATGAGTGGTCTGGAGCTGGCACAACGGCTTAAAAGTAACTCTGACACCCAGGATATCCCCATTATTATGTTAATGGCTCGAGGTGATGAAAATGACCAGGTGCGGGGACTGGACTGTGGGGCTGATGATTATGTGGTCAAACCCTTCTCTCCACGGGGGGTAATGGCGCGTATAAAAGCCGTTTTAAGGCGTGTTGATCCGAGTATGGGAGATGTCCTGGAAATTGGCGGTATTACCCTGGATAATGCGAACCATCGGGTGACGATTGCCGGTAAAAACCTGGAATTCGGGCCGACTGAATATAAGCTATCGCACTTTTTTATGACCCATCCCGAACGGGTTTATAACCGTAGTCAATTGCTGGAGCGGGTCTGGGGCGGCAATGTTTATATTGAGGAGCGTACTGTGGATGTCCATATTCGCCGTTTAAGAAAAGTACTAGCAGAACACAAAAAGGAACATCTTGTACAGACTGTGCGGGGTTCTGGCTACCGCTTTTCGACTCAATCCTGAGTAAATCATGAAATTTGATGTAAGCTCCTATATTAAAGAAGTTTACCGGTTGATTTTTGGGCTGATCACGCTATTTATGCTGGGATTTATAACCGGTTATTTCTGGGCTGTGCTGGCCGTTGGCCTTTTTCTTTATTCTCTCTGGCATTTATATCATCTCAGGGTACTTATTCACTGGATATCCAGTTCAGAGCTAAGTCTGTCTCCAGAGCCATGGGGTATATGGGGTGATGTTTTTCATTATCTTTACCGTTTACGGAGTCAGCAGCATAAGCGCAGCCGTAAAATTCAGACTCTGCTGGAGCGTTATAAAGAGGCCACTGAGGCGGTGCCTGATGCCACCATGATTCTGGGTAAACGCTGGAAAATTGAATGGTTAAACAGTAAATGTAAAAGTTATCTGGGACTGAAGCCCCGTAAGGACATTGGCAAACCGTTAACACATCTTTTACACAGTCCGGACTTTATTGCCTTTCTGTAATCCTTTGATTATCTGGGTGAAACATGAACCCTGGAAATGGATTCGCCGGATAAAATCCGGTGCCTGTCAGTGCGTTTGATCCCCTTTGGTAAACGTTATTTGCTGATAGCCCGAGATATTACTGAGTTTCAGCAGTTACGGGATGTTAGAAAAGACTTTGTGGCCAATGTCTCCCATGAACTGAGAACCCCGCTGACGGTTATTTCTGGCTATCTGGAAACCTTTGCCGAATACCTGGGGGATAATGAAATATACTCTGGTTCCATTAAACTGATGCAGTAGCAGTCGGATCGTATGTGTCGCATTATTGAAGATTTATTACTGCTTTCCAGGGTTGAGGCCAATGAGAAAAACAGTCACCAGATGGCTATGGTCAGCATGTCCAACCTGGTGGAAATGTTAAAAAATGAGGCGCTGGCTATGAGTAATGGCCGACATCAGATTTCGGTGGAAATAGACAAAAGCATTCCTTTTTTACAGGGTGATGAGTCGGAACTGCGCAGTGCGTTTACCAATCTGATCAGCAATGCCATTCGTTATACGCCCGATGGCGGAGCCATTACTATCCGCTGGTACCGTAAAGGTAAAAAACAGTTCTGTTTTGAGGTTGAGGATACCGGTGAAGGGATAGAGCAGAAGCATCTGGAGCGATTAACTGAGTGTTTTTACCGGGCAGAAGTGGGGCGATCCCGCGCCAGCGGCGGAACAGGACTGGAACTGGCGATAGTCAAGCATGTCTTGAATCATCATGCCAGACTGCTTATAAGCAGTGAACCGGGTAAAGGCTCAGTGTTCTGTTGTGAGTTTAATGAGCAGAAATTTAATTTATAAGTTGTAAAAATTCTGTGGGATCGGAGTAAAAAACAGGCCCATTTCACTGCCTTTTATGCGGGTGACTTTAGCGGCAATGGTAAATACACTGTTCTGTTTTTTATCAATGGGCAGATAGACATTCACATCATCCAGCCGGGAAAAATTAACACCGGACACCCCCTTAACCAGCATACCTCCCTGGCCGATATTAACGGCTGTGGCTTTGGCTCGTTTGCGGTTTGGAAGATCAATGCTGACCGGAAAACTGTCTCTGTTCCGGGGTGTTTAGCATATTTTATTAATCTCTTGTCAATTCAGTTTTGTTATTATTAACAATTATTAATTTTACTCTCTTAAAACAGATAGTCCAGTTTCTGTTTCTGGAAATGCATACGATTTCGCAATAGTAATTCAGCTAAACTGCTGTGA
>JANELJ010000227.1 GCA_024511395.1 Gammaproteobacteria bacterium
CTGATCGAGAAACAGGCATTTAGTTCAATATTTTTTAGTTCTTATCCAGAATTCAGGTTTATTACTACGAGCGACAAAAAGCTCCTACAGCGGTTTTTTATTTTCAACACTCTTCCGGGCTATCATTGCCCCATTTAAATACCAGATTACAAGCCTATATTTAAAAAATATGGCTAAAGTCATCTCTGCCCTACAAAATTACCCCCATAAAATAAGTATTTAGTAATACGCCTAACCTAGATCAGGGTTAACCCTAGGTTGTCATCCTAAAATATAATCAAATTTAAAGATTTTAAACGTATTTTAAACATAGCTCCGTTTATATAACGGCAGGAGGAATATGATGATTATCGACTCATTATCATTAATAGCCATTTTAACTACAGTTTCTATTGTCATGTTACTGATCTGGAACTATTGCCAAGGTGGCTGCAAAAATAAATAAGTAAGCATTGCTGTTAGTTAGACTCTAGGTTTAAGACTCGAAACTGAATATAATAAACCATTCTTATATTCAGTATTTCGAGCCTTATGACCACAAACAAGCCTGATAAGGGCAGTTCCACTCAACATACGCCAATGATGGCGCAATACCTTAAGATTAAGGCTGAGTTCCCCGATATGCTGGTGTTTTACCGCATGGGGGACTTTTATGAACTGTTTTTTGATGACGCAAAAAAAGCCTCTCAGTTACTTGACCTATCCTTGACTGCCCGCGGTCGCTCCGCCGGGGAACCCATTCCCATGGCCGGCCTGCCCTACCATGCAGTAGACAATTACTTAAGCAAGCTGGTTAAGCAGAATCAGTCTGTGGCCATCTGTGAACAAATTGGTGATCCGGCCACGTCTAAAGGTCCGGTAGAACGCAAGGTGGTACGCATTATTACCCCCGGCACCATTACCGAAGACAGTTTACTGGAAGACCGTAAAGATAACCTGCTGGCTGCCATCAGCATTAATGATAAACACTCACCGGCCTATGGTCTGGCCATACTGGATCTCACCAGCGGTCGTTTTAACGTGTCCGAACTGGACAGTCAGGAAGCCCTGCAGTCAGAACTGGAACGTCATAAACCCAGTGAACTGTTGCTGGAAGAAAACAGTCCATATAAAACCGCACTGAAACAGCAGCTGGGTAAACAGACTGCCTTTACTGAACAGCCGCCCTGGTGGTTTGATGAGCAGGCTTCCCGGCAGTTGCTTAATGAGCAGTTTGGCACACAGGATCTGTCCGGTTTCGGCTGTAATGATTATCATAGTGCTCTGTGTGCCGCAGGCTGTTTACTGCAATATGTGCAGAACACCCAGCGCATGGCTTTGCCGCATATCAATACCTTAAAGCCGGAACAGCATGACTCGGCCGTGGTGCTGGATACCATCAGCCGCAGAAACCTGGAAATCACTCAGGCACTGAGCGGCAATCCTGAACATACTCTGCTGGCAGTCATGGATCACACCGCGACTGCCATGGGCAGCCGCTTATTGTGCCGCTGGCTGAATCGTCCTCTGCGTGATCATACTATTTTAAAACAACGTTATCTGGCCATTGAGCATCTGCAGTCAGACAGCAGCTATGAACTGATCCAACCCTTATTAAAGCAGATAGGTGATATCGAGCGGGTACTGACCCGAGTTGCCCTGAAAACCGCCCGGCCACGGGATTTTGAACGGCTTAAACATTCTCTGGCGGTATTACCGGTATTACAGAGTGAGCTGACTACTATAAAAGACTCGCTGATTCAGCAACTGGCTCAGACCATTGCTGTTTTTCCCCGGCAGCAGCAATTACTGGAACAGGCCATAATAGACAATCCCCCTGTTCTGATCCGTGACGGCGGAGTCATTGCTCCAGGTTATGATCAGCAACTGGATGAGCTGCGTAATATCCAGAAAAACGCCAACCAGTATCTGGTAGACCTTGAAGCAAGGGAAAGAGAACGCAGCGGTATAGCCACTCTTAAAGTCAATTATAATAAGGTGCATGGTTATTATATTGAGGTCAGCCGTACCCATTCTGAACACTTGCCGGAAGATTATCAGCGCCGCCAGACCCTGAAAAATAATGAGCGTTTTATTACTCCCGAATTAAAAGCCTTTGAAGATAAGGTGTTCAGTGCTAATGAAAAAGCCCTGAGTCGGGAAAAAGCATTATACGAACAACTGTTTGACAAACTTTCACCGCAATTACTGCCCTTACAGTCCAGTGCCAGGGCATTGTGCGAACTGGATGTATTATGCAACCTGGCAGAATGGGCGGTCAGTCTTGACTGGTGTAAACCGGAACTGGATAACGGCACTCATCTGAACATTGAACAGGGACGCCATCCTGTAGTTGAGCAGATCCAAGACAGCCCTTTTGTGGCCAATGATGTCTGGCTGGATGCTCAACGCCGGATGTTATTAATTACCGGGCCAAATATGGGGGGCAAGTCCACCTATATGAGACAGGTCGCCTTACTGACGGTCATGGCCCATATCGGTAGTTTTGTTCCGGCCCGTTCTGCCAGTTTTGGTCATATAGACCGGATTTTTACCCGCATTGGCGCTTCAGATGATCTGGCCGGCGGCCGTTCTACCTTTATGGTAGAAATGACTGAAACCGCCAATATACTGCACAATGCCACAGAATATTCTCTGGTACTGATGGATGAAATCGGTCGCGGTACCAGTACCTATGACGGCCTGTCGCTTGCCTATGCCTCAGCTCACTATCTGGCGGAAAAAATATCAGCCTTTACCCTGTTTGCCACCCATTATTTTGAACTGACTCATCTGGCTGAACAGTTCACACAAATTGTTAATGTCCACCTGGATGCAGTTGAGCATGGCGAAAAAATTGTGTTTATGCACAAGGTAGAAGAAGGCTATGCATCACAAAGCTATGGTATCCAGGTCGCCGCCCTGGCCGGTGTTCCGGCACAGGTCATTAACCTGGCTAAAAAGAAACTGGCCATGCTTGAGTCTATGGAGAGTTCTGATACCCCTTCTGTCAGGAACAGGGAAAATCAGCAGATTGAATTAACACTGGAAAGAGAGCCTGACTATAGTGAGTTAATTACTGAACTGAACAGTATTGATCCGGATAATCTAACACCCAAAGAAGCATTAGATATTCTCTATCAACTTAAGGGTAAATTATAAGACGATTACTTTTATTTTTTTCTGATTCTATTCGAGACCCGCAATTAAGGCCAGTCGGGCCAGCTCGGTAACGGAGCGGGTCTGCATTTTAGTCATCATATTAGCTCGGTGCAGTTCTACAGTTTTAATACTGATATTTAATTCACTAGCAATAATTTTATTAGGCGTGGATTCCAGTACCCGTTCCAGGACTTCTCTTTCCCGGGGTGTCAGTTTATCCAGATTCTGCCGCACTGCATCAATACGCTTCTGCTTTTCACGTTTATCATTATCATAATTCAGAGCATTCTGAATACGCTGCAGCATCAGGGTATTGTTATAGGGTTTTTCAATAAAGTCATACACTCCGGCTTTCATGGCCCGCACAGCCATGGAAACATCAGCATGACCGATCATAATAATAACCGCCAGAATAACTCCCTGTTCGACCAGACGCTGGTGCAGATCCAGGCCATTAATATCCGGCATTCGCACATCAATAATGGCACAAGCGGGCTGTTTTTCAGTATAAAAATCCAGAAACTGCTGGCCATTTTCAAAAGCCCTGACAGGGATATGCATTGAGTCTACTAAATAGCTGATCCTAAAAGGTATCCACCCTATAACCTTTTCTGTTGAATTTCAGAACCAGGAAACGGGGACACATTATTCATAAATTTTCTAACATCTTCCATCAGGC
>JANELJ010000041.1 GCA_024511395.1 Gammaproteobacteria bacterium
GCCGGAAGAATACGAATGGGATTGATAAGGTATTTTTCGCAGGTTAGGGTCAGGGACTGGTGGGATGGTAAGTCCCCAAAATTCCAGCCGCCGGATACGGATATTTTAAGGCGATTTGAAGCTTTGTTATAAAAACAATTTCAAAACAGCTGGTTATAAACAAATTGTTAAAGAACGTATGAGCGAAACAGGACTCTCAAGGGTGAGCTGTCGCTCTAAACTTTAGTTAAAGAAAACAATAAAGAAAATAAAATCAATGCAAATACCTATACCTGATTTCTCTCCGGCCAGAATCCTTGTGGTCGGAGATTTAATGCTGGATCGTTACTGGCATGGCCCGACCTCCCGCATTTCACCCGAAGCCCCGGTACCTGTGGTTAAAATTGAGGAGTCGGAAGAGCGTCCAGGCGGTGCCGGTAATGTGGCACTTAATATTGCGGCTCTAAATGGTCATCTTGCACTGGTGGGCCTTACCGGTCAGGATGAGCCGGCGCGGATTCTTAAACAACGGCTGTCCGGTCAGGGGGTAAACTGCCGTTTTGTGGAGCTGGAAAACTGTACCACTATTACCAAGTTACGCATTCTCAGCCGCCACCAGCAGTTGATCAGGCTGGACTTTGAAGATGGATTTCATCCACAAAGTTGTCAGTCTCTATTACAGGCTTATCAACACCAGTTAGCCGATTATGATGTGGTGGTTTTTTCTGATTACCAGAAGGGTACTCTGCGGGAACTGCCGGCGTTAATTGACCTAGCCAGAGCACAGGACAAGCAGATTATTATTGACCCTAAAGGCAGTGATTTTTCTATTTACAGGGGGGCGACCTTATTGACGCCCAATTTATCTGAATTTGAAGCCATAGTGGGGCATTGTGACAGTGATGAACAGTTGGTAGAAAAAGCGGAACAACTGCGTCAGGAGCTGCAGCTTGAAGCCCTGTTAATTACCCGTAGTGAGAAGGGTATGACTTTGATACAGTCGGGTTGTGAACCGGTACATCTGCCTACCCGTGCCAGAGATGTGTTTGATGTAACCGGTGCCGGTGATACGGTCATTGCCACTTTGGCGGCTTCGGTAGCAGCCGGCCTTTCTCTGGTTGATGCCACCAGACTCGCCAATCTGGCGGCCAGCGTAGTCGTGGGTAAGGTGGGTACGGCCACCGTCACTGTGCATGAATTACGTACCGCCATGCGTCAGCTCAGTGATGTAGAGCAGGGAATAGTGACAGAACAACGCCTGGTAGAACTGGTGCGGGATGCTAAAAATCACGGTGAAAAGGTGATTATGACCAATGGCTGTTTTGATATTCTGCATGCCGGCCATGTCACTTACCTAGAACAGGCCAAAAAACTGGGTGACCGGCTGGTGGTGGCCGTCAATGATGACGATTCAGTGAAACGCATTAAAGGGCCGGAACGTCCGGTTAACACTATGCAGCGGCGTATGCAGGTGCTGGCCGGTCTGAGCTACGTGGACTGGGTGGTACCGTTTTACGAAGATACCCCCACCCGTCTGATTTGCGAGGTATCGCCCTCAGTACTGATTAAGGGTGGGGATAATAATCCCGATGATATCCCAGGCGGAGAGTGTGTACGGGAGCAGGGCGGTGAAGTTCTGGTTATGGAATATGTGGATAATTGTTCCACCACCGGTCTGATACGTTCAATTCGTGCGGCAGATGATTCGGTTGAAAATAAAGATGCTGAATAAGTGTAGTGCAGATATTACTGTATCCGGGCATAGAGCCTGTATTTACGGGGACGCTCAGGCACATCCATGTGTTGCTTTATCTCGGCATCCTGCCTCCATAAACCCCGTAAATACAGGCTCCATGCCCGGACACTCTTACATTATTCAGTTTTTAGTGAGTAGTTTATGTTAACAGGCAAAGTTTTTAGATGAGTCATCAGTCTGTTGATATTGCCATTATTGGTGGTGGAATAGCGGGTCTGTGGACGCTTGCACGTTTAGTAAGAGAAGGTTATCAGGTTGTTTTACTGGAGGCCGACAGTCTGGGCAGTGTGCAGACCGGGGCTTCTCAGGGTATCATTCACGGCGGTACCAAATACGCACTGACCGGTAAACTGACCCATTCAGTGCAATCCATAGGCCAGATGCCGCAGCGCTGGAAAGTCTGTCTGCAGGGACAGGGTGAAGTGGATCTGAGTCAGGCGGCTAAACTCTCGGATCATCAATACCTGTGGTCTAATAAAAGCTTGGCTTCCCGGCTGACCGGATTTTTTGCCAGCAAGGTTATGAGTAGCCGTATGCAGCATCTAAAGCCGGCCGATTATATGCCGCCTTTTAACAGGCAAGATTTTCAGGGTGAAGTCTATCAGCTGGATGAGCCGGTACTGGGTATTAAAACCGTGCTGGAAGCCATTAGAACACAGTATGCAGACAGGATTTTGCAACTCAGGGTTAAAACAATCCGTAAAAATACAGGTGGTAAATACTGTATTGAAGATGATAAAGGTCGAGCTGAACTCTGTACCGGGACATTAATTCTGACAGCCGGTGCAGGTAATGAAGCCTTATTAAATACACTAGGAATGGATAAGCCCAAAATGCAGCGGCGTCCCCTGTTAATGCCTATGCTTAAGGCATCAGAATCGGTTTTACCACGATTATACGCCCATTGTCTGGGTGCCAGTGCCCTGCCTAAAATGACCATTACGTCCCATGCTCTGGGAAATGGACAAATGGTCTGGTATCTGGGCGGGGAAATAGCTGAGCAGGGGGGGGGGCGATCAGATAAAGAACAGATCAAGGCAGCTAAAAAAGAGCTGCACAAACTAATGCCTTGGATGGATTTTTCTGCCTGTGAATGGTCAGTACTGGCCATTGACCGGGCCGAACCTCAAATGTCTGACGGCAGCCGCCCGGCCGAACCCGCAGTATTCACTCAGGATAATATTATAACGGCCTGGCCGGTGAAGCTGGCCATGGCGCCGTTAATGGTGGATAAAATTATAGAACAGCTGAAGCAACAGGCTATTCCTGCTAATAGTCAGCAACTAAATATTAAGGGTGAGCTGGCCAGAACCTCAGAGCTGCCCTGGGAAAAAACAGAGAAATGGTTAACATAGCCAGAATATAATTTCGTTCCTTCTCTCTCTGGGAGAAGGTTAGGATGAGGGTAAATCTAGAAGATGCAATTAAAAGAACTGGGACAAACCGGCATACCGGTCAGCCCGCTGGGATTGGGAACGGTAAAATTCGGCCGGGATCAGCAGGTAAAATACCCTTGGGCGTTTAAAATTCCTGATGATAAGTCTGTTGTTGAATTATTAGCCCTGGCAAGGGATATGGGTATTAACCTGCTGGATACCGCACCGGCCTATGGTAATAGTGAAGAACGTCTGGGGCAGTTACTGACCCGGCGTCAGGACTGGGTAATTGTCTCCAAGGTTGGGGAATCTTTTATTAACGGCCAGTCCCACTTTGACTTTTCTGCCAGAGCTACCCGAACTACCATAGAAAACAGTTTGAGAAAACTTAATACCGATTATCTGGATGTGGTGCTGGTGCATTCTGACGGTAATGATCAGCAGATCATTGAACAGGATGCCGTTACCACCCTGATGCAGTTAAAACAGGAAGGTTTAATTCGTGCCGTGGGTCTGTCTACCAAAACCACAGAAGGCGGCTTATGGACAGTAGAAAATACCGATGTGGTTATGGCTACCCGTAATACCAGTGATCATACCGATGATCCGGTACTGGACAGGGCGCTGGAACTCAATAAGGGTGTGGTGATAAAAAAGGGACTGCAAAGTGGCCATGCAGACAGCAAGGCTGGTGGTGCTGGAATTGATGAAGCCATCCGCTATGTTTTTTCGCATCCGGCAGTCAGTTGTCTGATAGCCGGTACGATTAATCCCGAGCACTTAAAACAAAATGCCCAGTTAGTCGCTCAACTGACAGACTAATTATGCAACGCTTTTTATACACCAGCCTGTACTACCTTCTGACACCCTTATTATTTTTACGCCTGTTACTCAAACACCGAAAAAGCGCAGACTATAAAACCCTGCGTCAGCCCCTGCGTCTGGCTGAACGCCTGGGTATTTTTACCTCGCCGGAATTTGCTCCGGTCAGACAGCCCGTCTGGATCCATACTGTTTCGATCGGTGAGTTTCTGGCCACCCGGCCTTTGATTAATAAACTCCTGGAAGACTATCCTGATTATCCCCTGGTGATCACCTGTAGCACCACCACCGGCTCGACCCAGATTATAAAGACCTTTGCACAGGAAATAGTAAAGCAACGTATCTTTCACTGTTACCTGCCTTATGACTTGCCCGGTTCTGTGTGCCGTTTTCTAAACAGGATAAACCCGTCCATGGGGCTGATAATGGAAACAGAAATCTGGCCCAATTTATTGATGGAATGTGAGCGTCGAAAATTGTCCGTATGGTTGTTAAATGCCCGTATGTCTGCCCGTTCAGCTAAAGGCTATACCCGTTTCGGCTGGTTAACTAAAAATACCCTGCAGAAATTTACCGGTATTGCAGCTCAGGATATACTGGATTCCGGACGGCTGAAAGAGCTGGGCGCTGATGAAAATACCCTGCATATTACCGGCAGTATCAAGTTTGATATTAAAGTCCAGCCTGAAGATATTGCTGCCGGACAGGCTTTACACCGGCAATTGCACTGGCAAACTAAAATGGTTTTGATGGCAGCCAGTACCCATAAGGGAGAAGATGAACAGATCCTGGCAGTTTTTCAGAATCTCAGAGTAAAGCACCCTGAACTGGTACTGCTTATGGTACCCCGGCACCCGGAACGCTTTCAGTCTGTTTATCAGATGCTGAAAGAAAATCCCTGGGGACTGAAAGTTACTAAACGTACAGAAATAGCAAGTGCCTCTGTTAAAGAGCAAATGATAAGCCTGGATATTTTGCTGGGAGACAGTATGGGTGAAATGATGCGCTATTTTGCATGTTCAGATCTAGTGTTTATGGGCGGTACCCTAGTGCCGGTGGGCGGACATAATATTCTGGAACCGGCTGCTCTGGAGTTACCTATTGTGTACGGCCCGCATATTTTTAATTTTTATGCCATTAATGAACTGTTTTTACAATACCAGGCCGCAAGGCAGGTGCAGGATACTACAGAACTGGAACAGGTACTTGATAGCCTGTTAAGTGATAAAGATCAACGCAACAGCATGGCAAAAAAAGCCCATCAGCTTATTGAGCAGAATGCCGGAGCACTGGATAAAATTATGGCTTTAATTAAGCCGTATTTCGACAACGAGTGAATACGATTTATTTATAACTTAATCCCTCGCCTTTTAGCAATTTCTCGTCCCATTTTCTTAAACAAATCCTCACTGATATGCTGTTCAGCATAGGGAAAAATCTGCTCATTCTCAATCTGCGCATGTTCGCTCATGCTTTGGGCAAACTGCTCTGCCATCTGTTCCAGAGTATTAAAATCTTCAGTGCGTTCTGCCAGTATCTTATCCAGTTCCTCCCACAGCAGGTCGGATTACACATGCTCTTTAATCATGGTGTTTATCAGAGTAATCAACTCCATGGACAGGGCCTGAGAACATTTAGGACACAGGGCAATAACAGCAGGAAACAGGTGTTCTTCCTCATCATTATGATGTTCCGGCCCGGCAACATTAAAATAATGGCGAATTTGATCGGCAGACGTTTCCAGTTGCGGTGTCTAGCCGTCTTTATGCAGTGCCTGGCTAAGTTTATAAAGGGAAGAAGAAAAATGAATGATTTTGTCGTGACAACTGCGCAATAAGGATAGCGGCTGCTCAAAAGTCGGGCTGTCATTAGTATTTTTGCCTTTATTACTCAGTTGATTAATTTGCGGCATAATTCCGGTTTCCGCATAATCCATTCCCTCTCCCTTTGGGAGAGGGCCAAGGTGAGGGTCAAACTAAAAAACAAACCTGGACTTTTTATTCACATGTTCCAGCGGTTGCAGGTCAGTTTCAAACAAATACTGCTCAGAAAACTGCTTTTCGGATACCCGGGTGATCAAAGTCGCTTCCATAACCGGAGACTCTCCAGTGACAGCGAACAGACGGCCTCCAATTTTCAGGCTCTGCTTAAAGCTTTCCGGCAATTCGGGTACTGAACCGGTTATTACTATGACATCATAGGGCCCGCCGCCGCTATAACCATTAGCCGTATCGGCAACCACAAACCTGACATTCTTAATGCCTTCGGCTTCAACACGCTTTCTGGCCAGTTCACTTAAGTCTTCATACAGCTCGACAGTGATAACCGTATCGGCAAGATGAGCCAGCAGAGCGGTCAGGTAGCCGCTGCCGGTACCGATTTCCAGTACTTTATCGGTTTCTTTAACCTGCACGGCCTGCAGGATTTTGGCTTCTATTTTTGGCGCCAGCATAAGCTGACCATGGCCAATGGGTAATTCCACATCAGAAAAGGCGGCCTCTTTTAGCTCATCGGCCACAAAATTTTCTCTTGGAATTGTTTCCAGTGCCTCCAGGGCAACGGGATCAATAACATTCCATGGCCTGATCTGCTGTTCAATCATATTGTGGCGAGCGGTTTCAAAGTTTATTTCCATCATGCTGTATTGCCTTTTTTGATGTTGGGCTGAAATGGTTAATATTAACTTAGGATTATAGAGCAAATGGCGGTTTAAATCCAAAATTGTAAAGTGCAATAAGCAGATGCATATTGCATAGTTATAAAACACTTAAATGGTCATAATATATTGATATTAAATGGGTTTATAAAGTGGCATTAGTTTTGCTAATCAGTTTTACCAGGTAGATATAAATAAAGATTAATAGTGAGCAAATCGCTCGCTGAGCTTGCAAATAAAAACTTTTTGTAATTTAGAGGGAAAAACAATGCTGTTTGAATCATTCTCGGCTGCACAGTCGACACTCCTGTGGGGCGTCTTTATTGTCGCTCTCATTATGGGGGCGGTAGTCAATAAGACCAATTTCTGTACCATGGGTGCCGTTTCTGACATGGTCAATATGGGTGACTACAGTCGCTTTCGTTCCTGGCTGCTGGCTATTGCCGTGGCCATGACTGGTTTAATTGTTCTGGAATCACTGGGACTGATCAATGCAGACAGCAGTTTTCCTCCCTATCGCAGCAGCCAGCTGGTCTGGGCTGAAAATATTCTCGGCGGTTTTCTGTTTGGTATTGGTATGACCTTGGCCAGTGGCTGCGGTAATAAAACCCTGATCCGCATTGGCGGTGGTAATATTAAATCCATTCTGGTATTTATTATTATTGCCGTTATTGCCTACTATATGACCAATCCATTTCCAGGTTCTGACAAGACCCTGTTTTCTGTTCTGTTTTATGACTGGATACGCCCCTTGGCGATTTCCCTGGATACTAATCAGGATCTGGGTTCTTTGATTAATAGTGAGAATCCGGTAGGAACACGACTGATTGTTAGTGGTATTCTGACCGCTCTGCTGTTGTTTTATATTGTTAAAAGTAAGTATTTCTGGTCCAGTTCTGACTACTGGCTGGGTGGTCTTATTGTGGGTCTGGCTATTCTGGCTGGATGGTATCTGAGTGGTTCTGTGATGGTGGATGCCCCTGATGAAGAAACTCAGTACTCTCTGGTGGAATACTATGAAAACTGGGACATGGTCAGTGAGTCTGAAGAAGGCAAGCCGGCTCAGGGTGCTCCCCTGTCACCCCAGTCCTTTACCTTTATTAATCCAATTGGCCAGACCCTTGGTTATGTCAGCAACGGCTTAAATTCAGCTCTGCTGACTTTTGGTATTGTCGCAGTATTTGGTGTGATTTTGGGCTCCTTTTTATGGGCCTTAATCAGCCGAAGTTTTAGAATTGAATGGTTTGTTAATTTTAAGGATTTTCTGACCCATGTAATTGGCGGTATACTGATGGGCTTTGGTGGTGTTCTGGCGATGGGCTGTACTATTGGGCAGGGGATCACCGGTGTTTCTACCCTGGCTATAGGTTCCATTATGGCTTTTCTGGCCATTGTGTTTGGCAGTGCCCTGACCATGAAAATCCAGTACTATCAGATGCTCTATGAAGATGCTTCGTTTTTTGCAGTTTTAATTACCGCCCTGGTAGAACTGAAACTACTGCCTGCGGGTATGAGAAAGCTGGAAGCCCTGTAAGCTTCCCAGAAAATGCGGGCAGGATGCCCGCATCCTGAAACTCACTAATAGCTAACACTTTATTCTTTTCCTTGAAATTTAAATAAAAATCCGTTACTTTCAGAAGCTGTTTTAGGTTTTTTCCGCCAGGGGTCCCCGCTACTTAAAGTCGCGGGGTGAGATATACCCTTTGAACCTGATCCGGTTTGTACCGGCGTAGGAAGGCTTCTGCTGCATTCATAGCACCTCCCACGCCTGTTCTGTTTTTATATATTTGAATTTAAGGACCAGCATGAGCGCCATTCCAGAAGATTTTATCCGTCAGACGACTCAGTTATCTGAAGAAGTTACCCGACCATTTTCAGGTTCAAGAAAAATCTATGTCCAGGGCAGCCGCCCGGATATCCGGGTGCCTATGCGGGAAATCATGCAGGCTGATACAGAAACCAATGAAGGTGTGGAGCAAAACCCGCCTATTCCGGTTTATGATACTTCCGGTATTTATACCGATCCCGATGCCGAAATTGATCTGCTTAAGGGCCTGCCGCCCCTGCGGAATAACTGGATACTGGAACGGGACGATACAGAACAATTATCCGGTCCAAGCTCGGCATACGGTCAGCAGCGGCAAAGTGATCCCGATCTGGCTAATCTGCGTTTTGAACATATCCGGGCACCACGCAAGGTAAAAAGTGGTAAAAATGTCTCCCAGATGCATTATGCACGCCAGGGTATTATTACCCCGGAAATGGAATATATAGCCATTCGAGAAAACTGTAAATTACAGGAGATGCGCGAAGCCGGGCTGATGCGTCAGCATCCCCAGCATCCCGGAGAAAATTTCGGTGCCAGTATTCCTGAGGAAGTGACACCGGAATTTGTCCGTCAGGAAGTGGCTATGGGGCGTGCTATTATTCCTGCCAATATTAACCATCCGGAACTGGAGCCCATGATCATAGGGCGCAATTTTCTGGTTAAGGTCAATACCAATATTGGCAACTCGGCGGTTACTTCTTCCATTACCGAAGAAGTAGAAAAAATGGTCTGGTCCACCCGTTGGGGTGGCGATACCCTGATGGATCTGTCCACAGGTAAAAACATTCATGAAACCCGTGAATGGATCATTCGTAATTCACCGGTACCCATTGGCACCGTACCGATTTATCAGGCGCTGGAAAAAGTAAACGGCAAGGCCGAAGAACTGACCTGGGAAATTTTCCGAGATACTCTCATTGAACAGGCGGAACAGGGCGTGGATTATTTTACCATTCATGCCGGTATTCGCCTGCAGCATGTACCTCTGACTGCTAAACGTCTGACTGGTATTGTCTCCCGGGGTGGTTCCATTATGGTCAAATGGTGTCTGGCGCACCATACCGAAAGCTTTCTGTACACCCATTTTGAAGACATCTGCGACATTATGAAAGCCTATGATGTGTCCTTCTCACTGGGTGACGGCCTGCGTCCCGGCTCTATAGCCGATGCCAATGATGAGGCTCAGTTGGGTGAGTTAAGAACCTTGGGCGAACTAACCAAAATTGCCTGGAAACACGATATCCAGACCATGATAGAAGGCCCCGGCCATGTGCCCATGCACATGATTAAGGAAAATATGGATATTCAGCTCGAAGCCTGTCATGAAGCACCGTTTTATACCCTTGGACCGCTGACGACCGATATTGCCCCGGGCTATGATCATATAACCTCGGCCATTGGTGCGGCCCAGATTGGCTGGTATGGTACCGCCATGCTCTGCTATGTCACCCCTAAAGAACATCTGGGACTGCCCAATAAAGAAGATGTCCGCGACGGTATTATCACCTATAAACTGGCGGCTCATGCAGCGGATCTGGCCAAAGGAATCCCCGGTGCCCAGGTACGGGACAATGCCATGTCCAAGGCCCGCTTTGAATTCCGCTGGGAAGATCAGTTTAACCTGGGTCTGGATCCGGAACGGGCACGTGAGTATCATGACGAAACAATGCCCAAACAGGCTCATAAATTAGCCCATTTCTGCTCCATGTGCGGCCCTAACTTCTGCTCCATGAAAATCACCCAGGACGTACGGGATTATGCCGCCAAACAGGGCATCGCTGATATTACAGTAGCCATTGAAGAAGGTATGGCCGAAAAATCCGCCCAGTTTAAGGAAATCGGCAGCGAAATCTACACCAAATCCTGACTTTAAAGAAAGCGTTCAGCGTTCAGAAAGAGCCAGAGCAAAAGGATTTATCCTCAAATTAATACAAAATATTTTAATATTTTGCTTGACTGAAGAAAAAGAGGTTTTAAAATTTTCAGCTGAACGCTGAACGCTGAACGCTGAACGCTGAACGCTGAACGCTGAACGCTGAACGCTGAACGCTGAACGCTGAACGCTGAACGCTGAACGCTGAACGCTGAACGCTGAACGCTGAACGC
>JANELJ010000228.1 GCA_024511395.1 Gammaproteobacteria bacterium
CGTTTAGGTCGTGTTAAACGGGATATTGAACGACAACTGCCCAACTATTCTGTTGATATTCAGTCATTGTTTGAAGTAGCTCTAAAACAGGCTCAGAAACTAATTGAGCAGGAGCAGCACACTTTAACCCGGTTTCCAGACCTGGACAATGGATTCTTTATTTGCAGGACTCTGTTTTCTGTTCCAGTAAGTTGCTCTTTGATAAGCCTGTTCAAAAAACTCCGGATCTTTTGCAATATCTGTACAGAGTTTTTTGGTGTCCGGACGCACACCACCCCGCCCCAGATCCAGCCGATCCGCATCCCAGCAGGTTTGTATAGTAATGTCTGCTTCCGTCAGTCCCCGGCTGTGATAATAACAGGCATATTCCAGCCGCTCTTTTTGCACAGGCCTAATATTCAGCAGGGTATCCGGCAGGCTGTGGATAAAGGCAGCAGCTCCTGGACCATGTTCAGGATCATTAAAATCAGCTTCTCGTTTAACATCGTGTAAAAAAGCAAATAACTCCACTACCTTTTGATCGGCCGCATTATTTCGGGCAATCTGCAGACCGTTTACCCTTACCCTGGACCAGTGCGGTAGACCATGAATACCCTGCCAGTCCAGTATAAATGTACTCCTGATTAACTGCAGTAAGTCTCTGCTTATCATTAATAAATGCTCCTTTTTTCAGTAAAGCCTGTAGATGACCTGGATCAATTTTATTCAAGTATTTTACCACTTTCTAATAATTTCATTTGACAAAGTCAACTTTAAAAAACATAATAAAACTAATAATCATTCTCATTAAGATTTATAGGAGTTCTATATTATGTTGTTTTTATCCTCCAGGATCCCTTTTCTTTTAGGTTCAGGTCTGTTGCTTTCCAGTTTATCGGCACAGGCCATTGAATATCCTGTCGGTGTTCCCGAACAGCGTAACGGCATGGAAATCGCTGCCGTTTACCTGCAACCCGTGCGCATGGAACCTGAAGGTATGATGACCCCTTCAGAAAAATCCGATGTTCATCTGGAAGCTGATATCCGCGCCCTGGACATCAATTCCAATGGTTTTGCCGAAGGTGACTGGATACCGTATCTGCATGTTAAATACGAAGTCCATAAAAAAGGCTCCGATAAAGTCATTAAGGGCGATTTTATGCCCATGGTCGCCAATGACGGCCCTCATTACGGTGATAATGTAAAGCTCATGGGTCCGGGCAAATACACCGTTAAATATACCATCTACCCACCTAATTCTCCTGAAAATCCTTCCGGCAAACACTTTGGCCGACATACTGACCGCCTTACCGGTGTACGTCCCTGGTTCAAACCCTTTGATGTGGAATATGAATTTATCTTTGCCGGCATTGGTAAACGCGGAGGCTATTAAACCATGCTGAAACTAAAAACTCTCTCTCTTGCAGTCATCGCCGGCCTGAGTATCAGCAGTTTCACTATACCTGTTAATGCCAGCAACCTGGATGCGCAGATTTTAAAACGCCTTGAGCAGATGGAAAAACGCCTTAAGGCTCTCGAAACGGAAAATGCTCAGCTTAAAAAAGCCCTGAACGAACCTTATATTAGTGCCAGTGAACCTGAACTAACCGCTCGACTAAAATCTGTAGAATCACAATCCAACCGCTATAAGAAAATGGCTGATATAGCGGAGTCACTTGAAGGTATTGAAGTCTCCGGAGGCTTAACCATGGTTGGCCAACATTTATCCGGAAAACCCCAGGATTACGACAAAAATGATTCAGAGCTTAATTATCGAGGTGACCTGGAAATAACTATTCCTGTTGGCAATATTGGTACATCTAAAGGCAAACTATTTACCCATTTAAGAGTTGGTCAAGGTCTTGGAATCGAAAATGCACCTTACGATGATGGTAGCGGAGGCGCCTTTTCCTCCTTTAACAGCACCAGTTTTCAGCGGCCAGGTTTCAATAAATCCGACAGTACTATTTTGCTGGCTCAATTATGGTATCAATTAGATATGCCTTTACCATTAGGTGGTAATACCGATTATTCAAGAGGACATCTGGAAATGACCATCGGTAAAATGGATCCCTTTATGTTCTTTGATCAAAATGCCATTGCCGATGATGAAACCAGAGGTTTTATGAACCAGTCATTTGTACATAATCCTCTACTGGATGCTGGTGGTGATATTGGAGCGGATGAATTTGGCTTTACCCCTGGATTCCGTATGGCCTGGGTTAATGAAACTCAAAAACCTATACAGTACGGCCTGTCTTTTGGTGCATTTGGAGCCGGAAAAGGTGCTGAGTTTAATGATAGCTTATCTGATCCGTTTTATATTATTCAGGGTGAAACTCAACAAAGGTTTTTTTCTGGTCTGGAAGGTAATTACAGAATTTACTACTGGAAAAACTATTCGGGACAGGACTTTAATAAACCTGACGAAGATTACAGCACTCATGCCGGCTTTGGCTTAAGCATTGATCAAAAGGTGCATGACTATACCACTGTCTTTGCCCGTTATGGTCAGCAGACCCAGGGTGATGTGTCCTTTGATCAGACCCTGACTTTTGGTGCCGAATTTGGCGGTAGTTACTGGAGTCGGGGCGGTGATGCCATTGGTGTAGCCCTGGGCTTTCTGTCTCTGAGTGATGAATACAAGGATGCCAACCCTGCAATGGATGATGGAGCCGAACAGGTTGCAGAACTTTATTACCGTTATCGAATCAATGAACAAATCCATCTGTCACCCAATGTACAGCATATTCGCAATCCTGCCGGTGATAAAGATGCATCCTCTTTAACTGCTTATGGATTAAGAGCACAGTTAGATTTTTAAGACTAATCCAGACTTTATTTGGAGTTATTTATGAAACAAATTTTAATGCTGTTTATAAGTGCTTTTCTGTTTCTGAGCAGCACTGTGCAGGCTGAACTGCCCGCCTATAAACTGACCGTCAAAAACGGTTACTTTGAACCGAAAGTCATTGAAGTACCCTCTAAAACCCGCTTTAAAATCGTCATTACCAATCTTGGTCCGGGCCCGGAAGAATTTGAAAGCAAAAAGTTACGCAAGGAAACTGTACTGGCTGAAGGCGTTACCCGTTCTATAGTTTTTGCCCCCTTAAAACCGGGCCGGTATCGTTTTTTTGGTGAGTTTCACCCTGAAACTGCGGAAGGCTATATTGTTGTTAAATAGAGAGATAAATTATGGGTAGTACTATTTTTATTGTCTGGCGAGAAAGCATTGAAGCCATGCTGGTAATTGGTATTTTATACACCTGGCTTAAAACACAAACCCGTTCCGGCTCTGTTGATGCCGTAATGGGTTTACGTTATTTATGGGGCGGTGTACTGGGCGGCATCGGCCTGGCGTTAGCACTGGCCTTTATTATGCTCAAAGTACAGAGTGAATTGGCCGCTGAGGCACTGGATTATTTTCAGATTGCCATTGTGCTGATTGCCTCTGCCCTCATTACCCAGATGGTGATCTGGATGCGCTGTAACGGTCGCACACTAAAGGCAGAACTGGAAAACGGCCTGCAACAGGCCAGAGAAAATACCAACTGGTGGGGTATGGCCACTCTGGCTGCCATAGCCGTGGGCCGGGAAGGCGCTGAAACCGTCATTTTTGTTTATGGTAACGGGCTGGCACAGAACACCGCACTCATACCGTTTAGCCTGGCGGTTATCGGTGGTTTTGTACTGGCTTTTATTACTTTCCGGGCACTGCAAAAGGGTACCCGCTGGTTTTCCTGGCAACTGTTTTTCCGGATCAGTGAAGTCTTATTACTGCTGTTAGCGGCTGCCTTACT
>JANELJ010000229.1 GCA_024511395.1 Gammaproteobacteria bacterium
TAAATAATTTTACAATCCTGTTCTCTTTATATATTGACATATAGTAAAGAATTTAATAATCTTTACTATGTTTTAATAGTAAAGAGAGTGTTACTATGCCTAAAGTAAGTGCTAAAAGACAGGTTACCCTGCCAATCGAACAATGTCGTCAGGCTGGTATTAATCCCGGGGATGAGTACGAGTGTTTTGTTGATAATAATGGTCATCTGACCATTGTAAAAAAAACATCTGGTTCAGCATCAGGTTTTCTCAAAGGTATAAAAACTGATAAGCGTTATACTGATGAAGCATCATTACAAAGTGCTGTTTCATCATGATTGCAATTGATACCAATGTGCTTTTAAGATATTTATTAGACGATGATACTGAACAGCCGCCTAAAGCCAAAAAAATAATAATGGGAACAGACAGAGTATTGGTCACTGACATTGTTATCATTGAAACAGTATGGACTCTAAAAGGTAAAAAATACAAACTGGATAAGGAACAGATCCTTAATACTATTTATAAGTTATTTGAAGAACCAAATATTGTTTTTGAAGATGGGCAGACTATTTGGCGAGCATTAGGTGACTATGCTGCAGCGCAACCCGTAAAGGTAGGTAAGAAATTAAAAGGAGCCGATTTTCCAGATGCATTAATAGTAAATAAAGCACTATATATTTCAAAACAAACAAGTCAACCGCTCAAGTCTGTTTTTACCTTTGACAAAGCAGCGCAAGAAATACCTGGTACAGAACAGCCATAATATTTCTGCAAATAAAATTATAAACTGATGTAAAGTCGAGTGCAGATTTTAACTCCTGATGACTCGCCCGCTTAACGCATCAATAATCTTTGAAGGTTTATCCTGTCTGCCCATGGGGGCATTTAAAATATAATCTAGTTGATTGCCGAACTGTCTGCGTACCTCAAAAGCCGAATAAGCCATAGGTTTCCCGCTAAGATTGGCACTGGTTGAAATTAATGGTGCCCGGCTGCGCCGGCATAATTCATTGACGACAGGATGGTCTGAGATCCTCACAGCAATGGAGTCGTGCTTACCGGTGATAAGAGCGGGTACATGGTTTTTGGCAGGCAGTAACCAGGTGATGGGACCCTGCCAGGTGTATCGTACTTTGGCCAGAATATCAGGGGGTAAGGGCTGGATATAGTCATCCAGTTGGGATAAGTCTGAGGCCAGCAGGATCAGACCTTTTTCAACGGGACGTTGTTTAACTTTCAGTAAACGTTCAATGGTGTTGTGAAAATGAGCCAGACAGCCCAGGCCGTAAACGGCTTCTGTTGGATAAGCAATCAGGCCGCCTTTTTTGAGAATGTGAGCGGCCAGGTGTATGTGCCAGGACATATATTAATGAATGCTGGGGGATTCTTCGTAGAGTAAATCCTGCAGCCAGGTAAAAGAGCCGGCAGAATCAGGCAGATTAAACAGTACCATCAGTACCACCCACTTCATCTGTTCTGCATCAATATGGGGAATATCCAGCGCTAATGCCTTATCAATAATAATTTCACGCTGGCCGGGGCTGATCACGGTTAATTCCACCAGATCTATTAGAATACCTCTGGCCTGGATATCAAATTTGTCTGTTTCCATAGAGCTGTACAGACGAATGCTGTTACTTTCCAGAGCACTTATTTCTTCATAGCTTTCTTTCAGTACGGCCAGATCGTCCAGCCAGTCAAATGCCTGAGTAACCTTGGTATCCTGAAAACCAATTTTGCTCAGTTCCTTGCGAATGCTTTTTTCACTGGGGATGGTGGAATCCTCATCATCCAGATAGGTTTCAAAAAGATACATTAAAATATCAAGTACTTCTGTTTTCATGGTGTTTACAGGTCTGTCCCAATGGTTTTAAACTATTCCTATTATAAAGGATTAGTGCAGTGGAAGGAAGTAAAAGCATTCTGGTTCAGGATGGTGATTTTTCCATTAATAATTATGCTGAAGAACTTAAAGAGAATTAAGGGCCAGTGAGCTTTAGCGGGTTTTAAGTGAAACCATATTGCCGGGATAGGACTGAATATAATCATTAATTTCAAGCAGTACCAGGTTGGCATTGACATCTGCGGCATTGAGACCGGAGCGTTCAATAACCTGATCCACGGCAACGGGGGAGTAGCCGATATTTTTCAGGATTTGCTTCTGCACCTTGGGAAGTAAGGGATCGGGTTCTGGTATTGGTGCTTCCTTTGTGGTGTTAAACAGTTCAGGCTGGTCGGGCATATGTGAGGCCAGCATTAAACTGTCCAGTTCTTCCAGAATATCATCTGCTGTTTCAACCAGCTTGGCTCCGGCTTTAATGAGTTGATGGCAGCCTCGGGATAAGGGATTATGTATAGACCAGGGAATGGCAAAAACCTCACGCCTCTGTTCCAGGGCTTCTCTGGCCGTGATTAGTGAGCCGCTTTTTAAAGCCGCTTCCACTACCAAGGTGTCGACACTCGGGCCGCTGATAATCCGGTTGCGTTGAGGAAAATTAGCCTTAAGTGGGCCAGTTTCCAGCAGGTATTCAGAAATAATGGCACCCTGTTCAATAAGTTGCCAGGCCAGCTCTTTATTACGTGCCGGGTAAATACGGTTCAGACCGGTGCCGGCTACTGCAATACTGCGACCACCGGCAGTCAGGGTACCTTTGTGGCTTTGAGTGTCTATGCCCAGAGCCATGCCGCTGGTGATCACCATGCCGTGCTGCGCCAGATGCTGGGCAAACTGCCAGGCGGTTTCACTGCCGTCAATGCTCGGGTTGCGGCTGCTGACCATGGCCAGTTGAATTTTACTTAAAACGGACAAATGGCCTTTAACAAATAACAGAGGCGGGGGTGAATGGATTTGCTTTAATAATTCAGGGTAGTCTTTATGGGATAACAGCAGGATATGATTTTCTTCAGCTTCGGCCCATTTGAGCGTTTGTTCTACGGTTTTCCAGTCGGGTGTCCTAAGGGCTTCCCGAATGGTTTCAAGCTGGGATTTTTTAAGCTCAAAGGTGGTTAAAATTTCCGGTGTTTCAAATAGGCTGGACAGTGAGCAGGGTAGTGCACAGAACTGGTTAAGTGTTGTGCTACCTATGCGGGAAGCACAGTGCAGGGCAAGCAGATAGGATAAATCATCCATGATTGTTCAGGCGGCTTATAAATCCGTGCCGTTGATCGTATAAACCTTGATTAAGGCGGCACGGATATATTATTTTTGTGTCAGGCCTATTCTTCAAAGAAAGGCGAATGGATAACGTCACCTACAGATAAGGCGCTCTGGGCTTCCATAACCAGGGCATAACTCAGGTGTTTAAAAGGTCTGAACACCATCAGAGTGCCGTTAATTTCATCAGGCAGTTTAATCTGGTTATTGCAGTGCATTTTGTCCTTTACGACTGAACCCTTCTTGTAGATATTGAATACATCACCTTTTTCGACGCCGTCGGCAAGACCCATATCAACAATTACCACGTCCAGTGCTCCGACCATTTTAACTCTAGGCTGAATACCGCTGGTTAAGACCACGATAATTCGGCCGGGACGCTTTGCACGGGAAGGTTTGGGAATAAAGCTGGTATCAACAATAGTATCTGTACTGACCGGGAGTACACGATAGCCTTTCAGAATTTCGGCTTTGGATTTTTAAATATATAAAGTGGCCGGGCTGTTTCTGTGCTCAGGGCTGACTGCGCGCTCAAGAGTACCTTCACCAACATAAACGGCTTCATGCCCCAGGATCTTTTTAGTTCAACCTGAATAATACCGTTTTAAGCCTGACATCAAGCCAGGTTTAAAGC
>JANELJ010000230.1 GCA_024511395.1 Gammaproteobacteria bacterium
CTTCACCGCCGTGCTTTTCGGCCATACACTTGGTCATGGCTGCGGTTAATGTGGTTTTACCATGGTCAACGTGGCCAATTGTACCAACGTTCACATGTGGTTTCGTACGTTCGAATTTTTCTTTAGACATGGTTTTATCCTGAACTTTCTATTAATTAATTATTTTTACACTATTTGTTAAAAACATTTTCACCGAATTGTTTACAAACCCGGAGCTGAGGCTGTTTAACACTGTTGGTTAAAACAACCGTCCGAGGATGCTTGTAACATTTGCCGCATCTTATACCATATATTCAGGCAGAAGACACGAAAAATTTGTTTTTTTTGGTGCTTTTTATTTAGCCGAGTTAGTTACCCGTGCTTCTTAACAATCGTTTCCACTACACTGGTCGGGGCTTCAGAATATTTACTGAACTCCATGGAGTAGCTGGCACGACCCTGAGTCGCAGAGCGCAGATCCGTGGCATAGCCGAACATTTCCGACAGTGGTACATCGGCATGAATGATCTTACCGGCCGGGCCGTCTTCCATACCCTCTACAATACCGCGACGACGGTTTAGGTCGCCCATAACATCGCCCATATAATTTTCCGGGGTGACCACTTCGACTTTCATCATGGGTTCCAGAAGCACTGGATCTGCCATTTTGGCACCTTCACGCAGGGCGTAGGAACCAGCAATTTTAAAGGCCATTTCGTTAGAATCAACATCGTGGTAGGAACCATCAAACAGGGTAGCCTTAATATCCACCAGCGGGAATCCGGCAATAACACCATTTTGCATCTGTTCCTGGATGCCCTTATCTACCGCACCGATATATTCTTTAGGTACAGTTCCGCCGACAATCTCGTTAACAAATTCATAACCTTCCTGCGGTTCCAGACGTAACCAGACATGACCGTACTGGCCGCGTCCACCAGATTGGCGAATAAACTTGCCTTCGGCTTCCACTTTTTTACGGATGGTTTCCCGATAGGCCACCTGCGGGGCACCAACATTGGCTTCTACACCAAATTCCCGCTGCATGCGATCAACAATAATATCCAGATGCAACTCACCCATTCCGGAAATAATGGTCTGCCCCGATTCCTCATCAGTTTTAACCCGAAAAGAGGGATCTTCATGGGCCAGTTTACCCAGGGCAATACCCATTTTTTCCTGGTCAGCCTGAGTTCTCGGTTCAACAGCTACCGAAATAACCGGCTCCGGAAACTCCATACGTTCCAGAACAATAATATTGTTCTGATCACATAAGGTATCACCGGTGGTGACATCTTTCAGACCCACTGCCGCAGCAATGTCACCTGCACGCACTTCCTTGATCTCCTCACGGTGATTGGAATGCATTTGCAGAATACGGCCAATACGTTCTTTTTTACCTTTCACCGAGTTATACAGACTGTCTCCGGATTTCAGTATCCCGGAATACACCCTGAAAAAGGTTAAGGTACCAACAAAAGGATCGGTAGCAATTTTAAAAGCCAGGGCAGCAAAAGGTTCATCATCAGAAGCATGACGTTCCGCTTCTGTTTCATTCTTGTCATCAAGAACACCGGTAATGGCCTTAACTTCTGTAGGTGAAGGCAGATAATGCACAATGGCATCAAGCATGGCCTGTACACCAATATTCTTAAAGGCACTGCCGCAACAGACAGGCACAATTTCAGTCTTCAGACAACGTTCACGAATGCCCTGGTGGATTTCTTCTTCCGTCAGCTGCTCGCCTTCGAGGTACTTGTCCATCAGCTCTTCATTGGCTTCTGCGGCTGATTCAACCAGACTTTCACGCCACTCTTCACACAGTTCAACCATGTTTTCAGGGATATCCCGTTCTTCATAGTTGATACCCATATTTTCTTTTTCCCAGTAGATGGCTTTCATCTTCACCAAGTCTACCAGGCCTTCCAGATTCTCTTCCACACCAATGGATAATTGTATCGGTACCGGTGTTGAACCCAGACGGGTTTTAATCTGTTCTACTACACGCAGAAAATCAGCTCCGGAACGATCCATTTTATTGACAAAGGCCATTCGGGGAACTTCATATTTATTAGCCTGACGCCAGACAGTTTCTGACTGAGGCTCCACACCGCCTACGGCGCAGAAAACTGCTACCGCACCATCCAGTACCCGCAGAGAACGTTCCACCTCAATGGTGAAATCCACGTGTCCGGGCGTATCAATAATATTAATACGATGTGCTTCAAACTGGTTGTCCATGCCTTTCCAGAAACAGGTCGTAGCAGCCGAGGTAATGGTAATGCCCCGTTCCTGCTCCTGCTCCATCCAGTCCATAGTCGCGGCACCATCATGCACTTCACCGATTTTGTGAGACACACCGGTATAGTACAGAATACGTTCTGTAGTTGTCGTTTTACCAGCATCAATGTGAGCCATAATGCCCACATTGCGATAGCGAGTAATCGGAGTTTTACGTGCCACTTTATAAACCTCTTAAGGATTTAATGCAAAAAGGGCGAGTCCTTCCAGAAGAATGAATCGCCCTCTAATCTGACTTAAGACTTTCGACTTAAGACTTACTACTTTTTTACCAACGGTAATGTGCGAATGCTTTGTTCGCTTCTGCCATACGGTGAGTATCTTCACGCTTCTTGACAGCAGAACCCTTGTTTTCCAAGGCATCCAGCATTTCACCGGCCAGTCTGCGGCCCATGGATTTTTCACCACGTTTTCTGGCAGCATCGACTAACCAGCGCATACCTAAGGTAGCCTGACGTTCTGCACGAACTTCTACAGGTACCTGGTAGGTTGCACCACCGACACGACGGGATTTTACTTCCACGGTAGGACGGATATTCTCAATCACTTTGTTAAACAGTTCGACTGGCTCACCTTTGGTTTTCTCGACAACAATGTCCAGAGCACCATAAACAATTTTTTCAGCAACGGATTTTTTACCGCTGAACATAATAATATTGATGAACTTGGCCAAGCTTATATCACCAAACTTGGGATCAGGTAGAATTTCGCGTTTTACTGCGGCTCTTCTCCTAGACATAGGTAATTACCTTCTCTTGATTTGACAGTCTTAACTTGTTATTAAGTCAGAGCACTGCCTTAATTTCTAGAATACTTACAGGGGATGTCACAGGAAGATAATAGACGAAGCTATTACCCAACATTTCAGCCCTGTATGCGCTTTATTAATTTACTTTTTAACAATAAATTAAGATTTTGGACGTTTAGTACCGTATTTGGAACGACCTTGACGACGATCATCCACACCGGCAGTATCCAGAGTACCACGTACTGTATGATAACGAACACCAGGTAAATCTTTAACACGACCACCACGGATCAGAATCACGCTGTGTTCCTGCAGGTTATGTCCTTCACCACCAATATAGGTGGAAACTTCATAGCCACTGGTCAGGCGTACACGAGCAACTTTTCTTAAAGCCGAATTTGGTTTTTTTGGTGTTGTTGTATAAACACGAGTACATACACCACGACGCTGAGGACAGGCCTGCAGAGCAGGTACATTACTCTTTGTTATTTGACGTTTACGTGGTTTACGTACCAATTGGTTGGTAGTTGCCATAAACTTTCTTCTCCACACAATAAACAACAGGCTGGGAACGCCCCAGCCTGAAAGACGGATAAATATAAGGGATGTTCTTATATTTGTCAAGATTTAAAGTTAAATTATTATTAACACTCTATTAACTCCCCAGAGCCGGATCATACTTTGCTCAAAAAGCAACCAGAAATTAAATTGAACTAATTTGAAAGATGAGGCTCAGA
>JANELJ010000231.1 GCA_024511395.1 Gammaproteobacteria bacterium
TGGTTACAAACAAATTGTTAAAGAACGTATGAGCGAAACAGGACTCTCAAGGGTGAGCTGTCGCTCTAAACTTTAGTTGTCTTAAGATAAACCAAAAATAGAGATTGCACCATAGTTATTTTGTTAATTTAATAAAGACTATTCTGCCTCTTTGAGCATAACTGTCCACAGATAACGGATTATTTCAGGGCCGGATCATTCTTTGGTTAAAATATGTTCAACATAAAAAAATATTACATTTATAGCCACTGAGTATCCATTGACTGTGCTTCATCAAGAAGCACAGTCAATGGATACGGTATTTACATCTAAATGAGAATTATTAAAAGCATGCTCCCATGCTGTGGATTTTTTAATTTTTCCAATAAAAAACTTGCCTCTTAGGGCAATATTGCGTAAAATTTCGCCTCTTATTCGCGCAAGCCGTTACAATTTCAACGGCCTGTGTTGCAAAAAGACCAGAAAGTTAAATATTTTGTCTTTTTAATTAATAGTTAAGATTTAAGCGATTTATTGGAGAGCATCAATGTCTAAGGTATGTCAGGTTACAGGCAAGCGTCCTGTTACGGGAAACCATGTTTCTCATGCCAACAACAAAGTTAAACGCCGTTTTTTACCTAACCTTCATACCCATCGTTTCTGGGTTGAAAGTGAAAACCGTTTTGTAAAATTACGTGTTACAGCCAGCGGTATGCGTACCATTGACAAACGCGGCATCGATACAGTTCTGGCCGAAATGCGTGCCAGAGGCGAAAAGGTCTAGGAGAATACCATGCGTGATAAAATTAAATTAGTATCTTCAGAAGGTACCGGTCATTACTATACAACGACCAAAAACAAGCGCACCATGCCTGAAAAACTGGAAATGAAAAAGTACGATCCGGTTGTTCGCAAGCATGTTATGTATAAAGAAGCCAAAATCAAATAATCTGGCTCAAAGCCGTTCGTTTTAATTAGCTAAAATGTCTATTTAACAAGTTCGCCGATACTCGCTTAAAAAAAAGCCCTGTCCATAATAATGGTACAGGGCTTTTTTTTGCCTTTTTACAGACCGAACTTATAACTCTTCAAGCGCCAGAACCCGACAAACCTGCCAGGCCGGTTGTTCATAAGGGTGCTCCTTCAGCAGGGTTTCTACCACCTTTTTGATATGTTCATCAGCACAAACCATTTCTACCCGGTATTCCTCAAGCTGTTCCAGCTTGGCCTGTTTACCTATCGCCGGATGACTGACCGGTTCCCAGTACCTGCCAGCAGGCCTGATCATAGCTTCCGACTTTGCCGGCACCTTGGGCAAATAAAGCCTATTTAACCCGTTCATGATCCTCAGGCGGAATATAATAAATCAGTGAATACATTATTTAATTATTCCCTGTTCAGTTTCAGATTACCCACTTTATCAACCATACAATGCCAGTAAGGGGCCAGCCAAGTAGTAGAAACCTGTTCCACTATCAAGGCAGGCCCATTGATTTGCTGCCCGGCCAGCAGGGTTTCTCGCTGAAAAACCGGCACAGGCTGTTTTACACCGTAAACAGAGCGCTGCGCAATGGCTTCAGGTGCAGTAAGAGATGGTTCTAATTCCGGTAACTGCACGGGAATAGGCGTGGCACTGGTCTTAATACGTACATTAACCAGTTCCACCGATTGTTGATGCTGATGGCCGTAACGCTTCTGGTGCAGTTTATGAAAGTCCGCCAGAGCCTGCTCTAAGTTCTGCCAGACAATATTTAGGGTATAAGACTGCCCCAGATAACGTAAATCAACAGATGCCTGGACATTAATCTGCTCTACAGCAATGCCTTCGGCAATTAATTCTTCACGCCCTTTTTGTTCCAGCTTATGTAATTGCTCATGTATTTCCGCCTCCTGTGAATGATCCGGCACCCTGTTAATGGTATGGGATAATTCCCTGCTACGCGGTGCCACCACCATTCCAAAAGCGGATAACACACCCGCATAGACCGGCACCAGAGCCTGTGTCATTTGCAGATTTTCAGCCAGCGCACAGACATGTAATGCACCGGCGCCGCCAAAAGGCACCAACGTCAGATTTTTAGGATCAACGCCGCGTTGAATAGACATCACCCTTAAAGCCCGGCTCATATGCTCATTAGCCACCTGCAGGATCCCCAACGCTGTTTGTTGTAGAGCATCTTTTTCATTCCAGCCCAGTTGTTCAGCCAGACCACCTATCATCTTTTTAGATGCATCCATATCCAGCGACATGCTGCCGCCAAGAAAATCAGCAGAAGATAGGCGCCCCAGCACCAGATTTGCATCGGTTACCGTAGCCTGTGTTCCGCCCTTGCCGTAACAGGCCGGCCCCGGACTGGCTCCAGCGGATTCCGGCCCCACCTGCAGTATACCGCCGTCATCCACCCGGGCAATCGAGCCGCCGCCAGCGCCAATAGTATGCATATCCACCATGGATACAGCTACTGGGTAATCACCGATATGACCCTCATTAGTTAATTGCAGTTCGCCTTCAATTAATGTCACATCAGTAGATGTTCCCCCCATATCAAAGGTCAACAGGCGGGTATTTTGTTTTCCATCAGATTTATCATCAGAGAACGCCGACACAGTCTCAGTAATAAATTTGGCCCCGGCCAGCCCACCGGCAGGCCCGGATAACAGCATACGTACAGCATGCTCTGCTGCTCCTGAGGCCGCAATAGTGCCGCCTGAACTTTGCATAACAGTCAGTACAGCAGGTTTAGTACGGGTTTCCAGACGCTGCAGATAGCCCTGCACCAGGGGACCAACCCAGGCATTAAGCCAAGTGGCGATACCCCGTTCATATTCTTTATATTCCGGCAGAACATCAGAGGAGCGGGAGATAAAAAGATCCGGAAAATGTAACTTAAGATAATCCTCAATCCGGCACTCATCCTCATTATTTAAAAAGGAAAATAACAGGTTAATCGCCACAGCATCGTGCTGGTTCTGCTCAATAAAGGCCTTTAACGCTTCCAACTCTGAATGATCCAGTAACTGCAGAATATTACCCTGAGCATCCACCCGGCTGCTGACTTCAAAACAGAGTTCCCGGGGAACCGGCGGCAACACGGGTTCCGGTGTCAGATTATAGAGCTCTTTACGCGCCTGCCGACCGATAGTCAGGACATCCGCCAGACCTTTATTGCTAATATAAAGTGTTTTAACCCCTTTTTTTTCCAGTACCGCATTAGTGGCGACTGTAGAGCCATGCACAATAGACAGACCGTCTAGGTTATTATTCAATCCCATTTCAGTAATGCCCTGTAAAATGGCCTGTTCGGGGGCATGAGGAGTAGACAGGACTTTATGAATTGTTAAACAGCTTTGCTGGTAATATACAAAATCCGTAAAGGTACCGCCGGTATCTACACCTAAAATTCGCCGGGTTTGTGATCTGGAATGACTTGCAGACAAATTAGTTTCTCACCATTATTATTTAAAGCTTATTGTGTAGTCAGGTTAATTATTCGTAAAACATTTTAATGACTAAAGTTTAGAACGACAGCTCACCCTTGAGAGTCCTGTTTCGCTCATACGTTCTTTAACAATTTGTTTATAACCAGATGTTTTGAAATTGTTTTTATAACAAATCTTCAAATCGCCTTAAAATATCCGTATCCGGCGGCTGGAATTTTTGGGACTTACCATCCCACCAGTCCCTGACCCTAACCTGCGAAAAATACCTTATCAGTCCCATTCGTATTCTTCCGGCAGTAATGGGTGTATTCTTTCGCCAGGGCATATTAT
>JANELJ010000232.1 GCA_024511395.1 Gammaproteobacteria bacterium
CAGGTCAGAAGCGAGGCGTTACCCGAAGTATTAAAAAGGCATTAAAACGGCACAGTGCGATTGAGCCTGAAATCGGTCATATGAAAAACGATGGCCGTTTAGATCGCTGCTACCTCAAAGGCACAGTCGGTGATGCCATTAATGTGGTTATGGTAGCCGCTGGACATAACTTAAGAAAGCTCCTCAATAAGCTCCGGCTTTTGTGGCTCAAAATTATTTCCGGTTTGATGGGATATTTTATCAAACCAGAACAATCAGCCGCTTTAAACCTGGCTTGATGTCAGGCTTAAAACGGTATTATTCAGGTTGAACTATTTAAAGAGTGCAAGTCTCATAATAACTTGCAGGGGTGCCAAACCAGTAATTGCGCATTGATGGAAGCTTTGGTTTGGAGCAGTTTAATCGCGACGATTCTAAAACGATTTATATGTAGTAGCATAGAACAATTTTGCCAAATGGCGATGTCAACGTTGACGGTCTCCAAAACAACCGTTTACTGGTGGTATTCATTATTGGAATCCATTGTTAACCATAAACGAAAACAATTAACGGATGTGCTTGAAAGAACATATTTTTTGAGAAATCATCACCGGATTTGGACGTTGCACTGAACCAGCGAACAGCGACCGCCTCATCCTTGGGTACACCTCTGGCATTAAGAAACATCCAAGCTAGGTTACGCTGAGCATATACAGAACCTTTCAGGGTTGCACGACACTACCAGTTCACGACTTTTTGTGGATCTTTGGTAACTCCTTCACCATGTTCATAAGCAATAGCCATTTCCAGCTGGGCATCTATCAGACCGGTTTCAGCTTTGGCAATGGTTGTCTGCAGAGGCGATTCATAGGCATAGAGCGTGCTTATGCCTGACAGCATAAAAGTAAGCAGAAGCAAGGTACTCAATTTAAATGGTTTTTTCGTATACATATTTAAATTTTAAGCAAGTTTTGTACCTCAGATAATTTGTTTTTATTTTACAATAATTTAAGTAAAATAAAAACGGACGTTATCGGGTAAACTGTATAAAGTGTAAAAAAACTGACATTACTCCGGAAAAATATTATGGACACAATACCAGAACAACCCCTGTTTTCCGATCCGCAATTGCTACTCAGGCTGGCTCGATATAAAATGCCTTTTGGTAAATATAAAGATCGTCTGCTGATAGACCTGCCTGAGCCTTATGTGGTCTGGTTTGCCAATAAAGGTTTTCCAGAGGGTGAACTGGGCAGGATGTTGGCCATTGTGCTGGAAATTAAGACTAATGGCCTGGAATATCTGTTTAAGCCGTTAAGAGAAAATCAATTTAAGGAATAATTGTAATAATGAAATGTTTATTTATCATACCGCTGTTAGTACTGGTTTTAGTCATTACAGCCTGTACCACCAGTCCGACTGGACGTCGACAGTTAATGCTGGTTTCTCCTGAGCAGGCCATCAGCGCTTCTAAAGAAGCCTATGTTGAAACCCTTCAGCCGCTGGACGATAAAGGTAAAATTGATAATAATCCAGCTGTAACCAAACGGGTCAAACAAATTACCGGGCGTTTAATTGCTCAGGCCATCCATGATTACCCAAGAACCAGAAACTGGGAATGGAGTGTAAAAGTTATTGACGATCCTGAGACCGTGAATGCCTGGTGTATGGCAGGTGGTAAAATGGCTATTTATACCGGCCTGTTAAACAAGGTAAAACCAACGGACGATGAACTGGCTCAGGTTATGGGACATGAAATTGCTCATGCGCTGGCGAACCATACGGCAGAAAAAATGTCAGTAGCCATGGCTTCTCAGATTGGCCTAATGGCGGTTGCTGTGGCGGCCAATGATTCCAATCGGGGAGCGGCTTTAACCGGCGCCGTACTGGCCGCCAACCTAGCTATACAACTGCCCAATAGCCGTACGGCTGAGAGTGAGGCGGACAGAATGGGCATTGAACTGGCGGCTAAAGCTGGATATGATCCTTATGCGGCCGCTACTCTATGGGAAAAAATGGGCCGTGTCGGCGGTGCCAATCCACCGGAATTTCTTAGTACTCACCCGGCACCCGGAAACCGTCAGGCCACGTTACGCACTTTGGCACCGCAGATGATGAAATACTATAAAGAGAAAAAGCCACATCCAGTGTACCCTCTTTAGGCCATTTAATGGCGATTCTTTAGTACAGGGGCTAAACGTTCGGCCATATCCCGTAAAAGCGCTTCCGTAGTTTGCCAGTCAATACAGGCATCAGTGACTGATACGCCGTAGTCAAGTTGACTGAGATCATCCTGTATGGACTGATTGCCGGCATTAAGATGGCTTTCCAGCATAATACCCATAATGGACCGATTACTCTCAATGATCTGCTGTACTACATCTCTGGCGACCAGCGGTTGCAAATCATACTGTTTATTGGAGTTTCCATGGCTGCAGTCCACCATAATATTCTGCGGCAGATTTTCTTCCGCCAAGCTGATATTGACTGAATCGTAATTGCTGGTTTTTCCACCGCGTAAAATAATATGGCCGTACTGATTGCCTCGGGTTCTAATCTGAACGACCTGACCTTTCTGGTTAATTCCCAGAAAGTGATGAGGTGCGGAGACTGAGTGCAGAGCATTAATGGCGACATTAAGATTGCCGTCAGTACCATTTTTAAAGCCTACCGGTGTGGACAGACCACTAGCCATTTCTCTATGAGTTTGTGATTCGGTGGTTCGCGCTCCAATGGCTGTCCAGGAAAACAGGTCGGCTAAATATTGCGGGGTGACCGGATCCAGTGCTTCTGTGCCTACGGGCAGTTCCAGTTCGGCCATCCAGAGTAATAATTCACGGGCCTGTTCCAGGCCCTGACTGACATCAAAACTGCCATTGAGATGGGGATCATTGATCAGTCCTTTCCAGCCGATAGTTGTACGTGGTTTTTCAAAATAAATACGCATAATGATCAGCAGGGTATCACTGAGTTCATCACTGAGTGCTTTAAGTTTACGGGCATATTTATGGGCAAACTGAAAATTTCGTCCTTCGCTGCCGATTTCAGAACAGATCAGCACCGGGCTGCTGTTTTCCATATCGGCAAAAAAGGCGGTGCTCCGGTCACGCTCCATCAGGCTCATATTTTCATGGAAAGTGGCACAATGAATTCCCCGGTGCCGGTGCAGTGCTTCGGCTAGGTCAATGGTGGTCTAGGCATTAGCGGTTATGACCAGTACCTTGTCAATATATGCCTGGCTGCGAATGTCCAGCAGCCATTCTGCCAGCCATTTAACTCTGGGATCAATGAGGTACCAGGTCTGATCCGCTAAATGGTTACTATAGGTAAGCTGATACAACAGTTCCGGATATAAAACTAGGCTGGAAAAAAATCTGCCTGATCATTTTCAGACTGTGTCTTTAACTCCTGGCTGAACTGCACAATACACTGTTCATAATCATCAGGTAACGGCTGTGGATGGAAAAATACCTGTCGTTTAGGAAAACACTGAATAGCTGAGCGGGTATTGCGAAATAGTACCCGGCCTGTGCCATGGCGATTCAGCATATGCTGGATCAGCCATTGTCGGACCTGTTGCTGCTCTTGGTTATTATTGTTTTGAGCCAGTTGCTTCAGGGCAGTCTGGATTGGTTTGTTTTCGGTGCGTATTCTGCTGATGGTGAACACCAATTCTGATCCATCATGAACACCCATTCTGTTCTATCGTGAACACCCAACCCTGCCCACACATTGGCGTACAGTCTTTTTACCCTAAGTGTTC
>JANELJ010000233.1 GCA_024511395.1 Gammaproteobacteria bacterium
TTTACCAAATGGAGATGTCAACATTGACGGTCTCCAAAACGACCGTTTACTGGTGGTATTCATTATTGGAATCCATTGTTAACCATAAACGAAAACAATTAACGGATGTGCTTGAAAGAACATATTTTTTCCTGAAAGAAAATGCTGGCAGAGCCCATCCTAAACGGGATAAGTCTACTGGACTTTATCAGTTCGGTGTAGAACCTAATATTGGAGTTACATCCTGATGGGTAAACTATTGAAACGAAATGATAAAATCCTTAAAGACATACCTATGAAGGACCGCTATAAAAGAATCCTGGCCTATGTGGTTTTACCTGATGGAGAAAGTATTGAGGAATATCTGCTCAGACAGGGGCTGGCGGTCAGTATTGTGGTCTTGCTTAATGACCGTAATCTGTCCTGTTACCGTACTCTAGAGAAACAGGCAAGAAAGGCCGGAAAAGGTTTATGGCAATTAACGGAAATGCAGTGGTTTCAGGCCAGTAAACTATCCGCTAAAGCCGAGGGTTATCGTTTTGTGAGCGGAAGGGGTCTGGCCTATAATGAAAGCCGGAAGTATCTGTATTTAAAACTAAGTAAAAATCTGTCCGTACAGATTGCCAGAAAAGATCAGAAAAAATTTAAACACCTGAAATTCCTGGTGGGTAAAAAAATCCGGGTAAGAGGCTGGATTCATCGTTATAAGGGTAAACAGAATTTACGTCTCATGGTTAGAGATAACCTTGAGCTTATTGATTAATGCTCATCTATTTATATTATGCCCTCTCCTTATGGGAGAAGGGCAGGGTGAAGGTATTATTTGTAATATAAGGTTTCAGATATGTCTAATAAAGACACTTTAAAAAAACAGGCGCTGGAGTATCATGCGCTTCCCAAGCCGGGAAAAATCAGTGTTAATCCCAGCAAGCCTTGTGCGACTCAGGATGAACTTTCCTTGGCCTATACTCCCGGAGTTGCGGTACCGGTACGAGAAATTGCCGAGGATCCGGAACTGGCTTATCAATATACCAGCAAGGGTAATCTGGTTGCAGTGATCAGCGATGGTACGGCGGTTCTGGGGCTGGGTAATGTTGGGCCGCTAGCGGGCAAACCGGTTATGGAAGGTAAGGGTGTGCTGTTTAAACAGTTTGCCGGTATTGATGTTTTTGATATTGAAGTTCAGGCGGATTCACAGGATGCTTTTATTGAGACTGTCACTAATATTGCCCCAACCTTTGGAGGTATAAACTTGGAAGATATTGCTGCTCCGCACTGTTTTGAAATTGAACGGATCCTGAAAGAACGGCTGGATATACCGGTATTCCATGATGATCAGCATGGCACAGCAATCATTATTGCGGCCGGTTTATTAAACGCCCTGGAACTGCAGAACAAGCAACTGGATAAAGTTAAAATTGTCTGTATTGGCGCCGGTTCTGCGGGCATTGCTTCAATGCGTTTATTATTGACCCTAGGGGTTAAAAAACAGCAGATTAACCTAGTGGACAGAAATGGTGTGGTACACAGCGGCCGGGATGATATTAATATTTATAAGCAGGAGTTTGCTACTCAAACCGATGATCGAACCTTGGCCGATGCCATGCAGGGAGCGGATGTTCTGATTGGTGTTTCCGGGCCGAATATTGTGTCAACAGAAATGGTTGCCAGTATGGCCGAAACCCCCGTGGTATTTGTGCTCTCTAATCCGGATCCGGAGATTGCACCGGAACAGGCTATGGCTATGAGAAGTGATCTGATTATGGCTACCGGCCGTTCTGACTACCCTAACCAGATCAATAATGTACTGGGCTTTCCTTTTATTTTCCGCGGAGCACTGGATGTGCGGGCAAAAACCATTAATACAGAAATGGAAACGGCTGCAGTGCATGCTCTGGCGCAACTGGCACGTTTGCCGGTTCCAGATGAAGTCAGTACCGCCTATGGTGTAGATAAGCTGGAGTTCGGCCCGGATTATATTATTCCAAAACCTTTTGATCCGCGTCTGATATCAACGGTTGCGCCTGCCGTGGCTAAAGCGGCCATTGATAGTGGTGTGGCCCGTATTGACTACCAGCCTTTTCAGAAGAGTTAGGTAATTATTCAGTAAAATTCAGAGTACTATGGAGTACCTGTAGCTAGTCACGGTAAATAAGGTTCAATTTAAGCAGAATTTAATAAGGCCTGCACCTGCTCAATAGAAGCCCGCTGCATACTTTGACCATTTAAAGTATTCAGCTGTGTAATTCGGCGTTGTTTCTCAGACAGTACAATTAAATTAATCCGGTGTTCACCCGCATAAAATTGATAACAGGGTACCTGCTGCGGATGCTGTTTGCCTGAACGCTTAGAAGAGTTCTTCATTGGTGGCTTCGCTGCTGCTGGAAGAACCGCTGCTGTTGACACTGCCGGCAGAACGGATGGGCTCTGTGCCTTCTATAAAATATTCAAACAGGGTCTTTTTTGATGAGGGGGATGCCAGCAGACCGGTTTCAGCATCAATTTTTACCGTCACTACATTTTCAGGCACCCTTAAGGGCTGTTCAGGCATGTCCTTTAAAGCTACCTGCATAAAATTCATCCATATCGGCAGAGCAGCAGTACCGCCAAACTCACGTCGTCCCAGTGAACGGGGCTGATCAAAACCAACCCATGCAGTCGCCATTACCTGACGGTTAAAGCCGGAGAACCAGGCATCAAGCTGATCATTGGTGGTGCCGGTTTTTCCGGCCAGATCTTTGCGGCCCAGTTTAAGTGCTTTACGGCCGGTACCAAAACGGATCACATCACGCATAATGGTGGTTAGGATAAAGTCATTGGCTTCATCCACAACACGGGGGGCATGCAGGCTTTCCTCTTTAGGGCAGCTCTGTTGAGGATAATCCGGACTGCAGACGGTCAGAGGCTGCTGCTGGAAAAGCACATTTTGCAGTGGATCTTCAATACGTTCAATAAACCAGGGTGAAATATTATATCCGCCATTGGCCAGTATGGCGTAGCCGCGGGCAATCTGCATGGGTGTCAGAGTGGCGCTGCCCAGAGCCAGGGACAGGTTTTTGGGCAGTTCGTCTTCGGTAAAACCAAAGCGTTTAACATAATCTATGGCATAGTTAATACCGATATCCCGCAGGATACGGATGGAAACCAGGTTGCGGGACTTAATCAGCCCCTGTCTGAGGCGGGTTGGGCCGAAAAATTTACCGCTGTAGTTATCGGGTCGCCAGAAGCCTTCAAGATAACTGTCCTTGAATACTACCGGCGCATCATTAATCAGAGTGGCGGCAGTATAACCCTTGTTTAAGGCTGCAGAATAAATAAATGGTTTGAAGTTGGAGCCGGGCTGGCGCTTGGCCTGTATTACCCGGTTAAATTTACTGGCATAATAATCAAAACCACCCACCAAGGCATTAATGGCACCATTTTGAGGATTAAGTGATACCATGGCACCGGCGACTTCCGGTTTCTGAGCCAGGGTGAATTCCCTGTTCGGCAACTGTTCGATATAAATAATATCGCCGGGATTAATCACATCAGAAATTTTCTTAAGCTTAGGGCTGATATGATTGTCTTTAATGTATTTACGTGCCCACTTAATGTGTTTCCAGCGTAATGCCACTGTGCTGCTGTCTTTAAGCAGAACCGTTGCCTGTTCTTCTGTAGCAGGTTTGGAGGTCTTTTTGTTTTTGGTTTTTTCTGCTGGAACTTCAACGCTATTAATGGCTATGACCAGAGCCGGCTGCAGATGA
>JANELJ010000234.1 GCA_024511395.1 Gammaproteobacteria bacterium
TGGTCTGGAAATTTGCAAGGTAATAAGGCTTATTTTACCAAAAACCTGCAAATTTAACACCCATAATTCGACAACATTTCTTTATAAATCAATGTGCTATGATTTATTCAGGTCGGACTAACTATGAAAATTCTCTAAAAAAAGTATCCGGTTGGACTTGACCAGTACATTTGAAGCCTTTTTGTTGATGAATAATTGCCTGAATAACAACTATTTGATCATCAAATTGGCTTCATTTCAATTCCTAAAGATCATACCTATGAATGTTTATTATGAAATAATGCCATAAGATGTTGATATATATGAATAATATCAAGTGGTTAAAAAGCAATCAATTTATGCTTTTCTCAATGTTAATGCAGTTTTCAGGAAGATATTAAAAGCTTATTCACAGACTTATCCACAGCTTTTGTGGATGAAATTATACATGGTTTTTTGAATCATTCTAAAACTTGTCCTTTTTCAGGATAACGACTAAATTTATTATAAAGCCTGTGTTTTTTAAGGTTTGCTTTTATTGAGCTGGTTCGTTTAGCAGCCAGGGTTTTGGGTTTAAAAAAGATATAGAGTTTTTTGTAAAATACAGCTAAAATTTATGTTTTCTGATTTCCTGCTTTATTTGCAAACTGAATATGTGAACCGGAAAACAACTTAATATTCTCAAACTGAGGGCCTGTAAAATATGTCAGTTCTTACCAGCATGTCAGATGATGGAGATATTTTGACAATAAAAGTGATTGGTAAGTTTCAGTTTCCCCTCGCCTCAGAATTTCGTCGAGCTTATACTGATATTGACCAGGTGCAAAACTATATTCTGGATTTACAGGATTCAGAGTATCTGGATTCTTCTGCTCTGGGAATGATCATTGCCCTGTGGGAATTTGTAGAACGAGACAAGACACGCATTAAAATTATTAATGCTAATAGTGAAGTGACTCAAATCCTTGAAAGTGCCAATTTTGACCAACTGGTTACTTTACCCTGATTTTTTAGGTTAAAGGATCTTCTTTATTTTTAAATTTACTTCATCTGCGAACCTATATGCTTGATACTTTACCCCTTTTAAAGGCAATAAGCTTTCCTGGTATCAGGCGTAAGCAACTGGATATACTGCAGATTAACCTAGGTTACCGTTGTAATCAGCAGTGCCAGCACTGCCATGTTAATGCCGGGCCTAAACGAACCGAAGCAATGACTGCCGAAGTTCTGACCGATACGCTGCGTTTTATTAAAAACAATGGCATTAAAACTGTGGATCTGACCGGCGGAGCACCGGAAATGCATCCTGAATTTTTGTCTCTGATAAAGCAGCTTAATGCAATGCAGGTGCATATTATTGATCGCTGTAACCTGACAATACTCAATGAACCGGGCTATGAATCTCTGGCGGAAACACTGGCAGAAAACTGTGTTGAAATTGTTGCTTCCATGCCGTGTTATATGGAAGAAAATGTGGATAAACAAAGAGGTAGCGGGGTTTTTAAAAGTAGTATCGATGCTTTGCAGAAGCTTAATCAGCTGGGCTACGGGCAACCTGACAGTTCATTAACCCTTAACCTGGTCTATAATCCTCAGGGTGCGGTACTGGTACCTTCACAGGAAATGCTGGAAACTGATTACAAGAAATTTCTGGATGAACAGTTTGGTATTATTTTTAACGAGCTCTTTACCATTACCAATGTCCCGGTTAAACGTTTCGGCAGTCTGTTATTGTCCAGGCAGGAATTTCATCCTTATATGAAACTTTTACAGCAGTCTCACTCTGATGCTAACTTGGAAGGGGTTATGTGCCGCTACCAACTTAGCGTTGACTGGCAGGGCTATCTGTACGACTGTGATTTTAATCAGATGCTGGGATTGCCTTTAACCGGAACAACAGAAAAACTGCATATTTCTAATGTCAGCCTGGCTGAACTGGACAAGAAGGATATTATCGTTGCAGGCCATTGTTATGCCTGTACTGCGGGGCAGGGCAGCAGTTGCGGTGGTGCCCTGAGCTAATGCCATGGCAGCTGCTTTCCATTATCGTTCCCGTGCTCAACGAGGCCGATAATATAGAAGCCTTTTTAAAGCATCTGCAGCCTTTTAGGGAACGGGGGCATGAAGTGGTACTGGTTGACGGTAAAAGCTCTGACAATACCTGTCAACTGGCCAGACCCTGGGTGGACCGTATGATGTCCGTGCAGAAAGGACGAGCACGGCAGCAGGCCATTGGTGCTAAAATGGCCACCGGGCAGATTTTCCTGTTTCTGCATGCTGATACCCGTTTACCTGAACAGGCCGATCAGCTTATTTTCCAGGCTGTGGAGAAGGGGGGGCAATGGGGACGTTTTAATGTCCGCCTTTCGGGTTCAGCCATTATGTTCAGAATTATTGCGGCCATGATGAATACACGTTCCTGCCTGACCGGGATTGCCACGGGTGATCAGGCTATTTTTGTCACCCATGGTCTGTATCATAACAGCGGCTGCTTTCCTGATATCCCTTTAATGGAAGATATTGAGTTTTCCCGACGCCTGAAAAAGTTTTCCCGACCCGCCTGCATAAAGACACCGGTCTGCACCTCGTCCAGGCGCTGGCAGCAGAACGGTACGTTTAAAACAATTTTTTTTATGTGGTTATTACGTCTGCAGTATTTTTTAGGTGTCAGCCCGGCTAAGTTACATCAAAAATATTACCCTTCCAATGACTAACGGTGGTTTAAGCCCAAAAAAGCTGCAATACCCTGATACGCAGATCATTATCTTTGCCAGGGAACCGGTTTGCGGGCAGGTTAAAACCCGGCTGATCCCGGCACTGGGTGCAGCCGGGGCCACTGAGCTCTATACAGCTTTACTGGATTTTACCCTGAATAAAACCCATACCTATCATCTTGCCCCTGTTTGTCTGTGTATTACCCCTGAAAGCAGAAACGCATTTTTTCTGAAACGGTATCCTTTTACAGAATTTCAGATCACAAAACAGAGGGGTGATGATCTGGGTCAGAGAATGGCTAATGTTCTGAAACAGTCACTCAGTCATTTTTCCAGAGCTATACTGATTGGGACAGACTGCCCTTTTTTAAACCAGAGCGATTTGGAACAGGCCATAGAAGTCCTGGATACTCATGATATGGTATTTTCACCTGCCCGTGACGGAGGCTATGTACTGGTCGGTGCCAGACGTCCAGTTCCCGGCAGTTTTACCGGCATTGACTGGGGCAGTGAACAGGTCATGCGGCAGACCCGTAAACGCCTGACGGAGTTAAAGATCAGCTGGCAGGAATTAGCCCGGCAGCAGGACATTGATGATGAGAATGATTTGAAGTGTTTACAGCATGTCCATGAATTTTCTAATGCCTTTCCCCATATTCTTAATATCATTAACAGGCACTCTTAGCATATCAAACTCCTGCTCCTGGTGTGCTGAACCCACATATTCTATTTTGACATTCAGACTGGTTTGCCTGAAATCAACACTTATCTGACCCAGCCGGTAACTCTGTGAACTGTGTGCAGGAAGAAAAACACTGCGGGAAGAATAAGGCAGTTTTTTCTGATCCAGCACCACGGCCAGTAACTTCAGATTGACCGGTTTATCAGAACCATTTCTTAAATAGTTCAACCTGAATAATACCGTTTTAAGTCTGACATCAAGCCAGGTTTAAAGCGGCTGATTGTTCTGGTTTGATAAAATATCCCATCAAACCGGAAATAATTTTGAGCCACAAAAG
>JANELJ010000235.1 GCA_024511395.1 Gammaproteobacteria bacterium
TAAATACCTTTTTACCATCCCTTGCACCATTAAAACCTAACAATTATCACTTTTACTTCCAACATTGCACTGTTATAGTGCGTCTTTTTAGTGCAAAACTTAAATTCAAATAACCTAGTATTTTTATGTGTTTTTAAGGTGTTGAAATTTCACTTAAAAATAAGTGTTGGCACAGCCTGTGCTATTCTATTAGCAATTAATTAAATAATACATCCTGAGTTAAAGAATGGAGCATAACATGAAAGAAAAACTGGTCATGATCGGAAACGGTATGGCAGGTATGCGTACTATTGAAGAACTGCTGAAAATAGCGCCGGATATGTACGATATTACTGTATTCGGCGATGAGCCTTATGGCAACTACAACCGTATTTTACTTTCACCGGTACTGGCGGGTGAAAAGACCATTGATGATATTATGCTCAATACTCTGGAGTGGTATGAAGAAAATAATATCAAACTGCATGCGGGTAAAAAAGTTACTGAAATTAATCGAATTGCCCGTACTGTTACCGCTGAAGACGGCACCGTAGAAGAATATGATCGTCTGTTAATTGCCACAGGCTCAACCCCATTTATTATTCCTGTACCAGGCCATGATAAGGAAGGCGTTATTTCCTTCCGTGATATTAAAGATGTGGATATCATGCTGGATGCGGCTAAAAAATATAAGCACGCTACCGTTATCGGCGGCGGTTTGCTGGGTCTGGAAGCGGCCAATGGCATGATGCAGCACGGTATGAAAGTAACTGTGGTTCATCTGGGTGATACCCTGATGGAACGCCAGCTGGATAAAGTAGCAGGCAAAATGCTCAAAAACTCCCTGGAAGAAAAGGGTCTGGATTTCCGTATGGAAGCCCAGACCGCTGAAATTACCGGTAATGGCCGGGTAACGGGTATCAAGTTTGCTGATGGTTCTTCTCTGGATACGGATCTGGTGGTTATGGCCGTAGGTATTCGTCCTAATATCGAGCTGGCACAAAAAGCCGGCCTGCATTGTGAGCGGGGTATTGTGGTTAATAATACCCTGCAGACTTATGACCCGCGTATTTATTCCGTAGGTGAAAGTGTGCAGCACCGCGGCAATACTTACGGTCTGGTGGCACCCTTATTTGAAATGGCTAAGGTCTGTGCCAATCATCTGGCCCATATGGGTATCGGTCTGTATGAAGGCTCGGTAACCTCCACCAAGTTAAAAGTAACCGGTATTGATCTGTTCTCAGCCGGTGACTTTACCGGTAATGAAGACACCGAAGAAATGATTATGCAGGATGCTACCAGCGGACTGTATAAAAAGCTGGTGCTGCAGAATAATAAACTCATTGGCGCTGTCTTATACGGTGATACCAAGGAAGGAGCTTGGTACTTCCAGTTAATGCGTACCTGTCAGGATATATCTGATTTACGTGATAAATTACTCTTTGGTGAATCTCACTTGGGTGATTCCGGTCATGGCGGCGATCATATCGGACAAATGTCCGATGATACTGAAATCTGCGGCTGTAACGGTGTCTGTAAAGGCGATATTGTTAAGGCTATTACCACTGAGGGACTGTTTACCTTGGATGAAGTCAGAGCCCATACCAAGGCTTCTGCTTCCTGTGGTTCCTGTACCGGTCTGGTAGAGCAGATCCTGGAATTTACCCTGGGCAGTGACTACGAAACGCCTGAAGCCAAGCCCATGTGTAAATGTACTGACCATTCCCATGAAGAAGTCCGCGAAGCCATCCGTGAGCGTAAACTGACTACTATTAATGATGTACGTCGGGCGCTTAACTGGAAAACCGAAGACGGTTGTCCGGCCTGTCGTATGGCACTTAACTACTATGTTCAAAGTGCCTGGCATAATGAAGCTCAGGATGATCCACAGTCCCGCTTTATTAATGAGCGTGCTCACGCCAATATTCAGAAAGACGGTCGTTATTCGGTGATACCCAGAATGTGGGGCGGTATGACCACACCGGACGAACTGCGTGCCATTGCCAATGTGGCTGAAAAATATGAAATTAAAGATGTTCACTTAACCGGTGGCCAGCGTATTGGCCTGTATGGTGTAGAAAAAGAAGTACTGCCTAAAATCTGGGCGGATCTGAATGAAGCCGGTATGGTTTCCGGTCACGCTTATGGTAAAGCCATGCGTACCGTTAAAACCTGTGTCGGTAAACAGTGGTGCCGTTTTGGTACTCAGGATTCTACTGCCTTAGGAATTAAACTGGAAGAACTGACCTGGGCTTCCTGGATGCCGCATAAATTTAAACTGGCGGTATCCGGCTGTCCACGTAACTGTGCTGAAGCAACGATTAAGGACTTCGGTGTGGTCTGTGTGGATTCTGGCTATGAACTGCATATCGGCGGTAACGGCGGTATTAAGGTTCGGGCAACCGATTTATTATGCAATCTCGCAACGGAAGAAGAAGTGCTGGAATACTGCGGTGCCTTTATCCAGTTCTATCGTGAAGATGCTCATTATCTTGAAAGAACGGCGCCTTGGGTAGAACGTATCGGTTTCAGTCGTATTGAAGATACCGTTGTAAAAGACGAAGAGAAGCGTAAGCATTATTACAAACGTTTCCTTGAAGCACAGAAAATTGTCCAGGTTGATCCCTGGAAAGAACGTGCAGTTGATGGTAAGGCCAAACACGAATTTGAAACCATTAAGGTGGTTCAGGCTTAAGCCGGGAGCTTCTCTCCCTTTGGCATCTGTTTGGTGTTAAAGGGAGCAGCATTTATCAAACTAATAAAATATTTAAGGTACTACTATGTCAAACTGGGTAGAAGTCGGTCAACTGGATGATATCCCCAAGCAGGGTTCCCGAGTTGTTAAAACAAGTGATTATAATATTGCGGTTTTCCGCACGGTCAATGATGAAGTCTTTGCTATAAAGGATGAATGTCCGCATAAACAAGGGCCTTTGTCTCAGGGTATAGTACATGACAGAAAAGTAACCTGTCCTTTACATAACTGGACAATCAGTCTGGAGTCAGGTGAAGCGTTAGGGCCGGATGAAGGCTGCACTAATGTTTTTATGGCTAAGGTTGATAATGGTGTTGTTTCAATAGATTTATAACTTCTGAGTATTTCAGTATGAATGGTTCTTGATGAAGTTTCGGAGGTAGGGACGCCGACGAAAAGCCTCCATGGATGGATTCACGGCATCTTCAGCAAGAGCCATTCATACTGAAATGTGATTTATCGGTAAATGAGAAAAAAAGGGTATCCATGTTATTTGGCCGTAAAAAAAAGAATCCAGTTAAGATTGCAGATAAGGAAGTCGTTGAATGGAAATATACGACCTGTGGTTATTGTTCTACCGGTTGTTCTATTCAGGTTGGCCTGAATAAGGAAGGGGAGGCAGTGTCCAGTCGTGGGGCTGCCGGCCAGATGTTAACCGGGGGAAGCTCTGTGTTAAGGAGCTTTTTGAGTATGAACTGTTCAAATCCTCCGGTCGTGGTGATATGCCGCTGGTACGGGATAAAATATTTGAAGGCTTTGAAGAAACAGACTAGGACAGTGCCCTGGATCAGATGGCCTTTGAAATTACCCGTATTCAGAAAACTTATGGCCGGGATTCTTTTGCCATTGTTTCTACCGGTCAGTTATTAACAGAAGAATTTTACACCCTGGGTAAATTATCTCGTGCCGTTATTGGTACCAATAACTACGATGGTAATACTACC
>JANELJ010000236.1 GCA_024511395.1 Gammaproteobacteria bacterium
AGGACTCTCAAGGGTGAGCTGTCGCTCTAAACTTTAGTTATAGTAATTAGTTTCGTTTTATTTTTTACTTATTTATTTTCAGGAGAGCCAAAGTCAGACGCTGGCGATCATCAAATAATCGCTGTGCTATCATGGAGACGGCCAGCATAATACCGAAGCCCGTACCTGCCGTAATTAAAAAGAACAGCAGGATCTGGTATTTTACGGCTTCTACCGGCGGTGTGCCTGAGAGGATCTGGCCGGTCATCATGCCGGGCAGGCTGACCAGGCCGGCAATGGCCATGGAGTTAATTATGGGGATCATACCGGTACGGATACTTTCAGCACGGATGTCCTGAATGACTTCCTGATAATCCTGCCCCAGCATCAGTCTCTGCTCAATAATTAAACGCTGCTGGTAAACACTCTGGTTCAGTTTATCCATGCCCAGGGAGATACCGTTCATGGTATTGCCCAGCAGCATGCCCAGTAATGGAATGGCATACTGAGGAGAATACCAGGGTGTCGGTGCCACAATAACCAACAGGGCCACCAGTGCCATGGCAAAAGAGGATAAAAATAAGGCACTGGTGCCGATTTTAAAGCCTACCCAGCGTTTCAGGGGGTATTTCTGCCGGGCATTAATTTCAAAGCCGGCCACTAACAGCATGACTGCTGCAATGCCGCCCAAGTAAAACAGATTGGTATTGGCAAAAATCAGTTTTAGAATATAGCCTACCAGTAATAACTGTATAACATTACGACTGGCGGCAATCAGCAGTTGCCGGGCAATATTAAGCTGCATCATGAAACTGGTTATCGCCAGCATTATGATCAGGATAGAAGTTATAGCCAGATCCCAAGGCGTCAGGTGTATCATGCACATTCTCCATGTAGGGGTTTATGACTGTTTTTATGGATAGTATAGTCGCCTTCATTAAGCACTAATATCTGGTCACTGACCCGCTCTAACTGCTCCTGATCATGGCTGATCCACAAAGCCGGTATTCTGTGCTCACACTGATACTGGCTGATGAGGTGTTCCAGCAGGCTGCGGTTTTCCTTATCCAGATTGGCGGTCGGCTCATCCAATAATAATGCCCGGGGCTGGTTCATTAAAATCCGGATACAGGCCAGACGCTGTTTTTCACCGCTGGAAAGATGGGCTATCTGCCAGTTCATAACGGTTTTATCAAAACCGAAATAAGCAAATAATGCTTCATCAAACTCACTGAAATGTTCTCCCACCCGATCATACCACCACTGGCTTTCAGCCGGTAATAAGGCCACTTTTTTACGCCATTGAGAAGCTGGAATCGACTGAGATTCCAGTTCACCCAGATAAATTTCTCCCTGATGCGGCAGCATATCGGCAATGGCTTTTAATAATACCGACTTCCCAATCCCTGATGGCCCGCTCAGTCCCATACACTGGCCTTTCGGCACCGTAAAATTAAAATTCTGGGTAAGTTTCGGGGTAATCGCTGTCAGGTTTAAATTTTTAACCGTTAGATCGGTCATAAACTCCCATTGTAAAAATTGTTATAAAAACGTTTGATTTTAATGTAAGTCTCACAGAGATGCTATAATTCTGTGTATGAATCAACAACCTGTCTGGCTGGATAATAATACTGAAAACATTGACTTTCCCCACCCTGACCTGGCGTTAACAGAGCCTGATGGTCTGCTGGCGGTTGGTGGCGATCTGTCACCCCAGCGTATTATTAATGCTTATATGAACGGTATTTTTCCCTGGTATAGTGATGGTCAGCCTATTTTATGGTGGAGTCCTAATCCCAGGGCAGTATTGTTTCCTGACAAACTGCATGTATCCAGAAGCCTGCAAAAAGTGATCCGCAAGGGTGTTTACCGCACAACACTGAACCAGGCTTTTGAGCAGGTTATTGAGCATTGCGCCCAAACCCCAAGGAAGGATCAGGACGGCACCTGGATCACTGATGAAATAGTGCAGGCTTATATCCGCTTACATCAACTGGGACTTGTGCACAGTGCTGAGTGCTGGCTGGAGGATAAACTAGTGGGCGGTTTATACGGGATTGCCCTAGGACGGGTATTTTTCGGAGAATCCATGTTTTCTCATCATTCCAATGCCTCAAAAGTAGCCTTTGTACATTTACTGGACGAACTAAAAAAAGCCGACTATGCTTTAATTGACTGTCAGGTAACTACGGAACACCTGCTTTCTCTGGGTGCTGAGGAAATTCCCAGAAATCAGTTTCTAAACCTTGTAAAAGTACATACCCGTCCTTTTCTAAATAAAAATAATAACAACTGGGTAGATCAATATAATACTTAAACAAAATGCTCTCTACTCTGTCAGATAATACACCACAACATACATCACAGGAACCGTCACAAAAACCTATCAACCTGTATTTGTCAGCAGAACATGAATGCAGTTACCTGCTGGATCGGATGGCCAATAGTCTGTTTGTGGATCCACAGGCAGAGATGGGGGCGGACACCTATTCTGCGCTTATCCAGCAGGGTTTTCGTCGCAGCGGCAATTATGTTTATACCCCTTACTGTAAGAAATGTCATGATTGTGTGCCCGTTCGTCTGGATCTCAGGCAATTCAGTCTCAGCCGTTCCCAGAAACGCTGCCGGAAAAAAAACCAGGATGTTTATGTTATAGAAAAAAACCCGCTTATCATGAAGAACAGTTTCAGCTTTATACCCGCTACGTTAAATCCCGTCACCCCGGCGGTTGTATGGATGAACCTGAGGGTGACAAGTACCTGGAATTTCTGACTTCCAACTGGAGCGATACGTTTTTTTTTGAGTTTTATACTGCAGAGCAGTTAATCGGTATTGCCGTAACGGATCTGGTTGAGAATGGTTTTTCCGCTGTGTAGACATTTTTTGACCCCTCTGAAAACCATCAGAAACGCAGTCTGGGAGTTTATGCCGTTTTATGGCAAATTGAAGAAGCACAACGCAGAGCTCTTGACTGGTTATACCTGGGCTACTGGATCAAGGACTGTAATAAAATGAATTATAAGAACCGTTACCAACCACTGGAATGTTACTACAATCATCAATGGCAACCACACCTCCACCGAGTCTGTCTGATGTTTCCACTTTACCTGAATAAACTTCTGCAAGTGATTGTCTGACCAGATATTTTTTACTCACAAACCTATAAACTATTGATTTTTTTATAAAAAACATCTGATTTGTGATGTCATTCACTAAAGCCCTGTGTCAGGATGACGCTAATAGTATCAACATACATTATATTTTCAGATGACTTTTTCAGGCACATTTATGCTCAGTAAAATTAACCAGCTGATTGATGGTTTTGAACAAAAAAACGGTTTTCGCCCTAATTTGTTATACCTCAATACCTCTCAATTAGAGTTATTGCAGGAGCAATTATCCGAACACGATATTGCCATTCTGAGTCAGTTAATCAGCATAGATGTGGTTATTGTTGAAGGTAATCTTAAACCCCATGTATCCTATGCTCAAATCCACTGGAAACATTCAAAAACCGCCTGAAAAGTACAGGGCCGGATCATACTTTGCTCAAAAAGCAACCAGAAATTAAATTGAACTAATTTGAAAGATGAGGCTCAGATCTTTAAAGTAAGCATTTGGAGACTCTGATGAACTTTGACCCTCATTTTAAATCATTACAAGATGGCCGAACAGATATAAACATCC
>JANELJ010000237.1 GCA_024511395.1 Gammaproteobacteria bacterium
GATACTTGCTGCTCCCGCATCAGATTAATTAACGGTTGAAGCTGATGCGCCAGTTTAATCACCCGGTTAGCCTGGGTGGCCCGACTGATATCACCGCCATAGCGGGATAATATGCCTTCCAGGTCGGAAATATTATCTAAGTTCATCTCTGCTCCTCATAATAAAGTGGTGACTTTATTATGAGGAGAAAGAATTTAACTCGGAATGACATTGGTTCGTTAAGCGCTTACATTATAATAACTCCCATGCAGGATATGCTTAAGGTAAAAGAATTTATTGCCAAGTCCGTTCATGCCAATAAGAAACCCATTGGACTGTTTTATATGGACAAATTTTCTGGGGCAGAAGACAAAGTGGATGAATTAATTGATGTTAAGGATTTTGCGAAGGTTAAGAAGATTTTAAACCTGTTTGAAAAGCAGTTAGGGATTTTAACTAAATCCTAATCCAGTTCCTTTCGACCGCTGAAGGCCAGCCCCAGGGTTGAGCCATCAATATATTCAAGTTCTCCGCCTAATGGCACTCCTTGAGCAATGCGGGTAATTTTAACGCCCTGGGGTTTAAGCATTTCCACAATATAGTGTGCCGTTGCCTCCCCTTCCACAGTGGCATTTGTCGCCAGAATCACCTCATCAATGGATTCCTGCATAACTCTCTGTTTCAGAATATCCAGATGTAAATCCTGCGGCCCGATACCGTCAAGAGGAGAAAGATGTCCCATTAATACAAAGTATGTCCCGCTGTAAGTACCCGATTGTTCAATGGCATACACATCAGAAGGTGATTCTACTACACATAATATCTGCCGATCCCTTTTTGGAGACCGGCAGATATCGCATTGCTCGGCTTCAGTCAGAATACGGCAGCTTGAGCAATGCCCAACCTGTTCCGCAGCCTGAAACAGGGCATGAGACAGCTTTCTTGCCCCGTTTCTGTCCCGCTCCAGCAAATGATAGGCCATCCTCTGGGCAGATTTTGCACCCACTCCAGGCAGACAACGCAGGCTTTCAATAAGCTGTTTAATTAATGGTGAATGGGACATTAAAAGTACAGGCCTAGAACGGCAGTTTCATGCCTGGAGGCAGGTTTAGACCATCGGTCATACCTGACATTCTTTCCTTTGAGGCGCTTTCCAGTTGTCTTACTGCATCATTTACGGCAGCCGCCACCAAGTCTTCAAGCATTTCCTTATCATCCATTACAGAGTCGTCGATAGTAACTTTACGTAAATCATGACGGCCAGTCATAACCACAGACACCATACCGCCTCCGGATTGACCAGTGACTTCCATATTGGCTATTTCTGCCTGAGCTTTCTGCATATCTTCCTGCATTTTCTGAGCCTGCTTCATCAGGCCGCCTAAAGCACCTTTCATATTAATTCCTCTTGTTTTACTTGCTGATTAATTTAGCTTAAAGGTTTAATGGATTCTTCACGGATGGTAGCATCAAACGCCCTCACCAACATCTGTAATTTCTGATCCGTATATATGGATTCTACGGCATCTTTCTGCAGGACTTCAGCCTCAAAAATTTCCTTACGTCTGGGGGTCTGTAATGTTTCTTCCAAACTTAACTGACATTCCCTGAACCTGAGCAACAACGGCTGTGCCAGAACGGTCTGAAAAACCTCCTGCAAACGTTTTTTTATTTTATCATTGAGCAGATGTTGATGCACTGATTCTAATAGCAGTTCAAAAACTAATTGCTTATCCTGTTCTGTTTTTTCCACCAAGGCACAATGCTTTGCCAGTTGCTGTTCAAAACCCCGGATCCCTGAACGCTTTATCAGATCACACCAGAATTCTGTCAGCTCAGTGTCACTAGGTTTCTGACAGGGAATATCTGTCTCTGCCTGAGTATCAGGTACATCTTCAGACTGTTCAGGTTCTACAGTACTTTGATCTCCTGTAGTCTGCTCTTCTATGCCCTGTTTTTCAGCCTGCTGCATCTCTGGCATATCAGAAACGGGCGGAGACTTAAAAATGCTTTCATCCGCCTGTTCATCTGAAAAATACTGCTCGCCATAACTTTCTACCGGAGGCAATTCACCGATATCGGGAATAGAATCTGATAAATTACTGGTATCCGATGGAGTCTCACTGACAGCATTAACCCCTGATTTAGACTGTATAACCGGTTTTAAGGCCCCGGCGGGTTCCGCTATTTTATCGGCTGAATTCGTTTTTTTGAACAGTTTATCGGCCTGAACCTGGACCGTTTCGGTCTGTTTTTTTGCCGTCTCTTTAATTAAAGATGATGTCTTACTGCTGGATGCTGTTTTAGTTTTAGCTACGGGTCTGGTCAGCGGGGCTGGAGAGAGTTTTTTTGAGCCTGTGGGTCTGAATGCCAGCATTCTTAACAGGATCATCTCAAAGCCACCCTGGGGCTGAGGTGAAAACGGCAGATCCTTACAGCCATTTAAGGCAATCTGGTAATATAACTGTACATCTTCCGGTGCAATAATCTGTGCCAGCTGTTCAACTGAATCCTTATCGCCATAACTGTCATCCAGTATGTCCGGCACCATCTGGCACAGGGCAATACGCTGCAGCATGGAAATCAGTTCCGCCAGAACGGTATTAACATCCAGTCCCTGCTCCGCCAATTGACGGCTTTGATTGATCAGTTCCGCCCCGTTATTATTAGCCAGTGCCGCCAGCAGATTATAAATCCGGTCTTTGTGAACACTGCCCAGCATAACTTCAACATCAGCCAGTTTGGGTGTGCCATTACAATAGGCAATGGCCTGATCAAGCAGACTCAGGGCATCACGCATGGATCCATCTGCAGCAATGGCCAGGGGTTTTAAGACCGTCTCTTCATAAGTAATTTTTTCAGCCTGCAAAATAGTCTGCATCTGCTGTTCGAGCTGCTCTATATTCAGGCGTTTAAGATTAAATTGCAGACAGCGTGACAGGATAGTAACGGGTAATTTTTGCGGATCGGTGGTTGCCAGCAGAAATTTAACATGTGGAGGCGGTTCTTCCAGGGTTTTAAGCAGTGCATTAAAACTATGCCCGGACAGCATGTGTACTTCATCAATCAGGTAGATTTTAAAACGGCCGCGGGTCGGGGCATACTGAACATTATCCAGCAGTTCCCGGGTATCCTCAACACGGGTTCTGGAGGCCGCATCCACTTCAATCAGATCCACAAAACGGCCCTGATCAATTTCCAGGCAGGCAGCACATTTCCCACAGGGTTCTGCCGTGATCCCCTGTTCACAGTTCAGGGCTTTGGCCAGTACTCTGGCGACGGTTGTTTTACCCACTCCGCGGGTACCAGCAAACAGGTAAGCATGGTGCAGACGTTCTGTTTCCAGCGCATTAGCCAGAGCCTTAAGCACATGCTCCTGCCCCATCATGGAGGTGAATGTTTTTGGACGGTATTTACGCGCCAGAACCTGGTATTCCATAGATCCCTTTAGTTTTCCGGATACTTATAATTATTTAGTAGAACTAAAGTTTAGAGCGACAGCTCACCCTTGAGAGTCCTGTTTCGCTCATACGTTCTTTAACAATTTGTTTATAACCAGCTGTTTTGAAATTGTTTTTATAACAAATCTTCAAATCGCCTTAAAATATCCGTATCCGGCGGCTGGAATTTTTGGGACTTACTATCCCACCAGTCCCTGACCCTAACCTGCGAA
>JANELJ010000238.1 GCA_024511395.1 Gammaproteobacteria bacterium
AAAGAACTGGAAAAGCAAAACCAGAACCAGACTGCCCCGCCCGAGGCCAAGACTCAGGAACCGCCCAAAACCACCACTTTATAAGCCTGACATGGGTTTCTGGGCAACTAGCATGGCCTCATTTCTAATACCTTTACTGGTATCGACTAATAAGCCTTCTTCCCGGTAATAACGCAGGATCAGCGGTGCAAACAGCTGCTGCAGTTCATTAACTTTTAAACGGTACTGGGGATTTTTCGGCCCGAATTCCTGTTCATTGAGTTCCGGTAATACTTCCTGAGTAAAGGTCTGATAAAAAATCAGGCCGCCTGGCTTTAACACCTCAATTAAAACAGGCACCAGATCGCGCACCAGAAAACGGCTGACCAGAATAACATCAAAACTTTCCGCTTCCAGAAGGGTATCACTGACATCACATTGCCGGGTGTGGATAGTCAACTGACGTTCCCGGGCAAACTCCTTAACTTTCTCAATTGCCGCATCGGATATGTCCCAGGCATGGCTGTCATAGCCCAGTTCAGCCAGACGCAGGGCATTGCCGCCCAGACCGCAGGCCAGATCCAGTGACCTGCCCTGACCATTGAGCAGATGCTGGTTCAATTCCAGTATATCAATCACCTGGTTAGGCATATGCACATTCTGATAGCGTTCATTCCATTTGTTTCTGGCTTCTACCATTATCGTCTCCAGAAAGAAGGGGTGAGAATAACCAGCAGGGTAAAAATTTCCAGCCGTCCCAGCAGCATGGCAAAACACAGCACCCACTTGGAAAAGTCATTAACCCCCTGATAATTAGCACCAACATCACCCAGTCCCGGTCCCAGGTTGTTCAGACAGGCGGCCAGAGCCGAAAAAGCCGTGACCTGATCCAGTCCGCTGGCCATTAACAGCAACATCATAATACTGAAACTGGCCACATAGAGGGCAAAAAATCCCCAGATGGCATTACTGACATTTTCCGACATGGCCTTGCCGCCGATTTTAACAGGGATCTGGGCACTGGGATGGATAAGGCGAAAAATTTCCCTCAGCCCCTGTTTAAATAACAGAATAAAGCGGATCACTTTCATACCGCCACCGGTAGAACCGGCACAACCACCAACAAAACTGATAAACAGCAGCATAACCGGCAGAAAACCCGGCCAGTTATAATAATCCGCCGTAGTAAAACCAGCGGTTGTACCAATGGAAATGGTCTGAAAAATACCATGGTGCAGGGCATCGCCCCAGCTTTCAAACGTCGAGGAGTAATGCAGATACAGAACCGATATGGCTGAAGCTGTAGCCAGAATCATCAGATAAACCTTAAACTCCACATCGTAAAAATAGTGTTTAATGCTGCGCATCCGCAGGGCACTGAAATGCAGGGCAAAATTGACTCCGGCAATGACCATAAAAAAACCGGCGATCATTTCAATCAGTTTATTATCAAAATAACCGATAGAGGCATCATAGGTAGAAAAACCGCCAATGGCCACCGTAGAAAAACTGTGGCCGACCGCATCAAACAGGCTCATGCCGGCAGCCCAGTAGGCCAGCGCACAAGAGATGGTCAGTCCCAGGTAAATATACCAGAGCGCCTTAGCAGTTTCGGTAATTCGGGGGGTCAGTTTATTATCCTTAATGGGTCCCGGTGTTTCCGCACGGTATAACTGCATGCCACCAATACCCAGCATAGGCAATACCGCTACCGCCAGTACAATAATACCCATACCGCCCAGCCACTGCATTTGCTGACGATAAAATAAAATGGATTTGGGCAGATCATCCAGACCGGTAAACACCGTGGCTCCAGTGGTGGTCAGGGCAGAAATGGATTCAAACAGGGCATCGGTAAAGCTGGCATCCAGACTATGTGACAGGTAAAGCGGCAGAGATCCAACCAGACCAAAGACAAACCAGAACAGCACCACAACCACAAAGCCATCACGTATCCTGAGCTCCTTGCGCATATTACGCACCGGCAGCCAGATAAACAGGCCGGACAGTAAAATCACCAGGAAAGCATGAATAAAAGCATTAATTTCTGAGTCCTGATACCAGAGCGATACTGCAATGGGCGGGATCACAGTGGTACTGAAGACCATTAGCAGCAGGCCGACAATACGTAAAATAACAAGGGGTTGCATAGTATGTTCTACAGCCTAGATAAAGGTAACAGCCACCTGGAAGAGTCGCTCCACATCAATAATATGACGCTTATCCACCAGAAACAGAATAACGTGATCATCCGATTCTATTACCGTATCATGATGCACAATAATCACCTCGCCATTACGTACAATGGCGCCAATGGTAGTACCCGGAAGCAGGGGAATATCCTCCACTGCACGCCCTACTACTTTGGAGGTTTTCTTATCTCCATGGGCAATGGCTTCAATAGCTTCTGCCGCACCTTTGCGCAGTGAATGCACCATTTCCACATCACCGCGACGCACATGGGCCAGCAGGCTGCCGATAGTAGCTTCCTGGGGAGAAATAGCAATATCAATTTCACCGCTTTCCACCAGATCTACATAGGCAGCCCGGTTAATCAGAGCCATCACCTTGCGTGCGCCCAGCCGCTTGGCCAGCAGGGCCGACATAATATTGGCCTCATCATCATTAGTCAGAGCACAGAATACATCGGTGCCTTCAATATTTTCTTCAATCAGTAGTTCTTCATCAGACACATCACCGAGCAGAACAATGGTTTTTTCCAGTTCTTCGGACAGCATACGGGCATTGGCCGGGTTATGTTCAATGATCTTGACGTGCAGCCGCCCTTCCAGGGTTCGCGCCAGGCGCTGACCGATATTACCGCCGCCAGCAATCATTATGCGTTTAAAGGGCTTGCCCACTCGGCGCAGTTCTGACATAACCTTACGGGTATTGCGCCGATCCACAATAAAGAACACTTCATCGTTTTCTTCAATAATGGTATCGCCCTTGGGAATGATGGGACGCCCCTTGCGATAAATAGCCGCTACCCGGGTATCAATATTGGGCATGTGTTTGCGGATTTCCTGCAGTTCATGGCCTAACAGGGGACCGCCCTTAAAGGCCCGTACTGCCACCAGCTGTACCTGCCCACCAGCAAAATCCAGCACCTGCAGAGCACCGGGGTATTCAATCAGACGCTTGATATAATCCGTTACCAGCTGTTCCGGGCTGATCAGTACATCCACGGGCAGGGCATCATGGGTAAACAGCTCCGGATGGATCTGGTACTGGTTAGAGCGAACCCGGGCAATTTTAGTGGGGGTATGGAAAATGGTATAGGCAACCTGGCAGGCAATCATATTAGTTTCATCACTATTGGTGACGGCGATCAGCATATCGGCATCATCACAACCGGCTTTGAGAAGGACATCAGGGTGTGATCCCTTGCCCCTGACCGTTCGGATATCCAGCCGATCCTGCAGTACCCCTAATCGGCGGCCATCCACATCTACAACAGTTATATCATTATCTTCACTGGCCAGATTTTCAGCCAGTGAAGAGCCTACCTGTCCGGCACCTAAAATCAGAATTTTCATTATACTTGTCTATGTAGTTCAACCTGAATAATACCGTTTTAAGCCTGACATCAAGCCAGGTTTAAAGCGGCTGATTGTTCTGGTTTGATAAAATATCCCATCAAACCGGAAATAATTTTGAGCCACAAAAG
>JANELJ010000042.1 GCA_024511395.1 Gammaproteobacteria bacterium
ACTGCCCATTAGTAACTCAATAAAGGTTTTTGCGCTCCTAAGGGGTAGCGCTCGGGTTAAAAATGTTATGTAATAAAACAGTTCACCGGGGATATTGCTGTATCCTTTGGTGTGCATTGTGCAGCCTCCAGAAGTTTGTTTTTTCTTACTGAAGGCCGCTTCTTAAAAGATAGCTCTTTTAAGAAGCAGCAGCAATGCTGCCGAATTTTTGTCAACTGTTTTTTGCTTTTTTTTACATTTTTTTCCTGTTATGGACTATCGGTTAACTGAGGTAATCAATAAATTTTAAATGATTCTCCTTTTTGGGGGAGCTGAAACTCTAAACTTTAGTTCATAAACGATTGAATAATAATAAAGTTATGTTTGCTTTATATGAGTGTATCAAGCTTAAAAATAGAACAGTTATTTACTTTTGTATAGCTTTTAATCAGTGTACTGGTCAGAGTCTTATTTTTTTATTCATTTGGGAATAAAGAACTTGCTATGAAATGCAGATAACCCTATAATCTAGCGCATAAATTTTTTGCATTACATTTGGTGTTTTCAGGTGTTTTTAATGCAGAATTTATCATTTAAAATGAGAGATTGAATTCTCCAGCCTGTATTTATCCTTAGGCTCAGGTTAGTTTTAGCTAGCTGGGTTAATTATTAATAACGGCTCTGCCGCTTATTACTGGATAAAGTAACAGGATTTTAAGAGTGGGCCTTTGGCCCATTTTTTATTTGTAACGATTTTTTAAGAATGATTTTGTATCTTTGAGAGCAACTTGAGAACAGCATAAATGCCTGCTAAAACCCAACAACTTGATGAATTGCTTGAACCAGTAGTCAGTTCCATGGATTTTGAATTTGTTGGACTGGAATATATTTCACAGGGAAGGCATTCAATTTTACGAATTTATATTGATTCTGATAAGGGGATCAGTGTTGATGATTGTGCCGATGTTAGTCGTCAGCTAAGTGCTGTACTTGACGTAGAAGATCCCATTGCGACTGAATATACTCTGGAAATATCCTCTCCGGGACTTGACCGGCCTTTGTTTAAACTGGATCAATATGAACGGTTTGCAGGTGAAGACGTAAAATTTAAAACCCTGAGACTGCAGCTTGACAATGGTCAGCGTAAGTTCAAAGGCACAATAGAGTCAGTTGATAAAGAAAATCAGAATATAATTTTTATGGTGGATGGAGAACAGCTTGTTGTGCCGTTTGCCGATATAGATAAAGCAAATATTATTGCTAAATTTTAATCAGGGCATAGGGGCAGGTTGCTCTTGGTATCCAGTTATTGATCTCCGATAATAATCGGAACTGTTAGGACAAAAGTATGAGTAAAGAAATTCTTCTGGTTGTTGGTACCGTTTCACATAAACGTGGTATTGAAAAAGATATAATTTTTGAAGCGCTTGAAAATGCATTAGCTTCGGCAACCAGAAAAAAAGCCGGTAAGGACATTGATGTCAGGGTATCAATTGACCGAACCACCGGAGATTATGAAACTTTTCGCCGCTGGCAGGTGCTAGATGATGAAGTTGACCCCTTTGAATATTATGACAAGCAGGTTCTGCTGTCGAGAATCAAGGACGAACACCCGGATGTTAAACCCGGCGACTATATAGAAGAACCTATGGAATCCGTTGAGTTCGGTCGTATTGCAGCCCAGACAGCCAAACAGGTTATTGTACAGAAGGTTCGTGAAGCTGAGCGTCAGAAAGTGGTGAATGAATACCAGGAACGCATTGGCGAAATGCTTTCAGGAACGGTTAAGCGTATTGAGCGCGGCAATGTCATTGTTGATATCGGCAATAATATTGATGCGATTATCAAGCATGAAGACATGATCCCCCGCGAACCAGTACGTAATGGTGACAGAACCCGCGGTTATCTGTATGAAGTCAAGTCCCAGAACCGGGGGCCGCAATTAAGCCTGAGCCGGGTTATGCCTGAATTTTTAATTCAGCTGTTTACAATTGAAGTTCCCGAAATCGGGGAAGGCCTGATAGAAATTCATGGCGCGGCACGTGATCCCGGGCTGCGGGCCAAAATTGCTGTAGAAGCACATGAAGATCGCATTGATCCTGTGGGTGCCTGCGTCGGTATGCGTGGTTCCAGAGTTCAGGTTATTTCTAATGAACTGGCCGGGGAACGGGTTGATATTATCTTATGGGATGAAAATCCGGCTCAGTTTGTTATTAACGCCATGTCACCGGCAGAGGTTCAGTCCATTGTTGTAGATGAAGAAAGTCATTCCATGGATATTGCTGTTGAAGAATCCCAGCTTTCACTGGCCATTGGACGAAATGGCCAGAACATTAAACTGGCTTCCCAGCTTACCGGTTGGGAACTCAATGTTATGACTGTAGAGGAAGCTGAAAGTAAAACTGAAGAAGAAGACCAGAAAATCATTAATCAGATGATGGATAACCTGAATATTGATGAAGATCTGGCTATTTTATTATTAAACGAAGGCTTTACCTCTCTGGAAGAAGTGGCTTATGTGCCGCTGCAGGAGATGCTGGAAATAGAAGAACTGGATGAAGATACGATAATGGCCCTGCGTGAAAGGGCCAAGGATGTACTGCTCACCAGGGCCATTCGTGATGAAGAACAGCTCAGTGATGCTGAGCCTGCTACCGATTTACTGGAAATGGACGGCATGGATGAAACACTGGCTCATAAACTGGCCTCCAGAAACATTATATCCATGGAAGATCTGGCAGAACAGTCAGTAGACGAACTGCTTGATATAGAAGGTATAGATGAAGCCAAAGCGGCTGAATTGATTATGACCGCTCGAGCCCCGTGGTTTGCTGAGGAAGAACAGAACAATGGCACGGTCAGTGTCGATAAACCATCAGAACAGCAGCTAGAAGATAAGCAATAAGCAGTTGGGCGAGGAGAGAAATCATGTCAGAAACCAAAGTTAAAGAATTTGCCGAAACCGTCGGTACGCCCGTCGAACGACTGATCACACAGATGCATGGTGCCGGAATTAAAGTCGAAGGACCAGACTCAACCGTAACGGAAGAAGAAAAACAGCAATTGCTGGCTTATCTGCGTGACAAGCATGGTGCAGGCAGAACCAGCCTGAATAAAATCACCCTGAAACGTAAAACCACAACCGAACTGACAGCAGCTTCAAGTTCTAAAAAAGGTGGTAAAAAAGTTAAGGTGGAAGTTCGCAAGAAACGAACCTATGTAAAACGCAGCGCCCTGGATGATACCCAACCAGCCCTTTCAGCAGAAGAAGAACTGCTTGAAACTAAGCGTCTGGAAGAGCAGAAGGCTGCAGAAGAACAGGCCAGGCTGGAAGCAGAAGCTGCAAGACAGGCCGAGGCAGCTAAAGCGGCAGAAGCGGCTTCTAAAAATGAAGAGGAAACAGAACAGGCGGTTGAAACCGGAACTTTTGAAGAGCCTTCAGCCAAGTCAACCGAACAGCTTGAAATTGAAGAGCGGGCCAGAAAGCAGACCAGGCCTATTCTTAAGGAAGCCCCCAGACCTGACAAGACCACAAAAGCCAAACAGAGACATCCTGATAAACCCAAGTTCTCTGATAAAGACAAGAAAAGCAGCAAGTCTACCGGCCGATCCCGTAAAGGCAAACTGAGTGTTGATGAAAAGCAGGGTGGTAAAGGTCGTTTCAAGAAGAAAAGAACTTCCGCACCTAATATTGAAACCAAGCACGTGTTTGAAATGCCGACTGAGAAGAAAGTACTGGAAATTCCAGTGCCTGAAACTATCAAGGTTGGTGATCTGGCACAGAAAATGTCGGTTAAAGCCGGTGAAATTATTAAAATTATGATGAATATGGGCAGCATGGTTACCATTAACCAGATGCTGGATCAGGAAACCGCATCCATCGTTATAGAAGAAATGGGCCATATACCAGTTGCCATGAAAAACGATGAAATTGAAGACACCCTGATGGAAACTCATAATGAAGGCGAAGCCGTGCCAAGGGCTCCGGTGGTTACAATTATGGGGCATGTTGACCATGGTAAAACTTCATTACTGGATTATATTCGTGAGTCTAAAGTGACAGAAGGGGAAGCCGGGGGCATTACCCAGCATATTGGTGCTTATCATGTGGAGACTGATAAAGGCATGATCACCTTCCTTGATACTCCCGGACACGCCGCCTTCACTGCCATGCGTTCTCGTGGTGCCAATGCGACGGATATCGTTATTGTTGTCGTTGCAGCAGATGACGGTGTTAAGCCTCAGACCAAGGAAGCCATTCAGCATGCTAAGGCAGCCGATGTGCCTATTATTGTTGCAATCAATAAGATAGATAAGGAAGCCGCTGATCCTGAACGAGTTAAGAATGAACTGGCGGCTCTGGATGTGATCCCTGAAGAGTGGGGTGGTGATGTCATGTTTATGCCTGTGTCCGCGAAAACCGGTAAAGGTATTGATGAACTGCTTGATGCCATTTCTGTGACCGCTGAAGTAATGGAACTGACGGCTATTCCTGATGGTCCTGCCAAAGGCGTGGTTATTGAATCACGCCTGGACAGGGGCCGTGGTGTAGTAGTCACCATCCTGGTTCAGGAAGGTGTACTGAAAAAAGGTGATATCATTATTGCCGGTCAGGACTACGGACGTATTCGTGCCATGGTTGATGAAAATGGTAAGACCATCAAGGAAGCCGGACCTTCTATCCCGATTGAAGTGCTTGGGCTTTCCGGCACACCGGCCGCTGGTGCGGAAGTCATGGTGGTTAAGGATGAACGTAAAGCACGGGAAGTGGCTATGTTCCGTCAGGGTAAATACCGTGATGTTAAACTGGCTCGTCAGCAGGCCGCCAAGCTGGAAAATATGTTTACCCAGATGGAAAGCGGTGATGTTAAGACCATTAATATTGTGCTTAAAGCCGATGTGCAGGGTTCTGTAGAAGCAATTTCTGAATCACTGAAAAAACTTTCTACCGATGAAGTCAAGGTCAATATTGTGGCTGATGGTGTAGGTGGAATCAATGGTTCTGATGCGCAGCTGGCTGTGGCTTCCGGGGCTATTATTATTGGCTTCAATGTCCGTGCCGATGCGACGGCGAAAAAGATCATTGAAACAGAAGATATTGATCTGCATTACTACAGTATTATTTATGATCTGCTGGATGAAGTTAAATCTGCAATGACCGGTATGCTGTCACCTGAATTCAAGGAAGAAATTATTGGTCTGGCTGAAGTACGTGATGTGTTCCGTTCTCCCAAGCTTGGTGCTATTGCCGGCTGTATGGTTATAGACGGTGTGGTTAAACGCAGCAATCCTATTCGTATACTGCGTGATAATGTGGTTATTTATGAAGGTGAGCTTGAATCACTGCGCCGCTTTAAAGATGATGTACAGGAAGTTAAAAACGGTATGGAATGCGGTATCGGCGTTAAAAACTACAATGATGTCAAGCCCGGTGATCAGATTGAAGTGTACGAGCGTGTTCAGGTTAAAAGAACACTGTAGTCCTTTTTACAGCTAACTAAATACAGGCAGTAAGCAATGGCAGGTAGTCAGAATCGCAGTCGACGGGTTGGTGAACTTATCCAGAGGGAACTGGCTACTATGCTAATGCGTGAGGTTAAAGATCCTCGCTTATCTATGGTATCCATTACTGCCGTGGATGTTACCCGTGATCTTGGACTGGCACGGGTTTACTATACTGTTATTAATTCTGATCAGGATGTCAGTCTGCTGGACGATGTCAGACAGGGACTGGACAGAGCCAGTGGTTTTTTACGTCATGAACTGGGTCAGCGGATCACACTGCGTATTGTGCCACAGTTACAGTTTCGCTATGACGAATCAGTACAACATGGTGCCCGACTGACCCAGCTTATTGATAAGGTCGTTGAAGAAGATAAAAAACATCATCAATCCTTTGATAAAGACGACCAGACAGACTGAATCATTCATGGCACGTAGAAAAAAAGGCCGTCCTGTCAATGGCATTCTTGTTCTTGATAAACCTTCAGGCATAACATCTAATGCCGCATTACAGAAAGTAAAACGACTCTTTGATGCTCAGAAAGCCGGTCATACCGGCAGTCTGGATCCCCTTGCCACCGGTGTGTTACCCATTTGCCTGGGTGAAGCCACCAAACTTTCCCATTACCTGCTTGATGCTCATAAACGATACCGGGCAAAATGCTTCCTCGGTACGATGACGACTACCGGCGATTCTGAAGGGGAAATACTGGAGCAGCGTCCGGTAGCTGAACTGGATGAAGCCCGTTTGCTGGACTTACTGGAAACCTTTAAAGGCACTCAGCAACAGATGCCTCCCATGTATTCGGCATTAAAACATAATGGCCGCCCTCTGTATGAATATGCCAGAAATGGTATCGAAATTGAGCGTAAAAGCCGCGAAATCACCATTGTTGAGTTAAACCTTCTAAATTTTGAGTGGTCCCCGGATAACCCCGATGGAAGTCCTTTTATTGAGATTGAAGTACTTTGCTCCAAGGGAACTTATATTCGTTCGCTGTGTGAAGATATCGGCCGAGCTTTAGGCTGTGGCGCCCATATTGCAGAGCTTCGACGTCTGGAAGCTGAACCTTTTACTCTGTCCCAGGCTGTCAGCCTGGAACAACTGGCACAGCAGGAAGATTTTGCTCAACGAGAAAACTTGCTGCTGCCGGTTGATTTGGCCATAGCCGGTTTCCCTGCCGTTCACCTCAGCAGTGAGGAAAAGGGGTGCATAGAACATGGCCATGAAGTTGAGTTTAAAGGCGATAGTGAGCATAAAGCCATTAGCGAACATAAAGCCTTAAATAATCATAAAACTGGCAATATGGATTTTCGGCTGTATTTTAATAATACCCTGATTGCACTGGCGGTTCTTGATCAAAACGGTAAGTTAAAACCCAAACGATTACTGTTTTTATAATGGCGGCTGTAACCATCTGATTTTATCCGTCATTTTAGTGGTCATTGAGTATTTTATATTGAGAATTTAAAGCGGGTTTAATGCTTGTTTAATATCAGTTGAACAGGTAAAATACGCACCTTTACGGGATCGTAATAGTACGATTCTTTTTTAGCAACACTCTATAATTGAGTTGCACCGGTTTAAATCAGGATAATCGATTTTTTCTGGTACTTTAATATTTTAGGAGTAATACATGATTTCTGCACAACAAAAAAGCGCAATAATTGAAGAACACAGCCGCGGTACGAATGATACAGGTTCCCCCGAAGTTCAGGTAGCCCTGTTAACAGCCCGCATCCTGGATCTGACAGAACACTTTAAAGAACACAAGCATGATTTCCATTCCCGCCAGGGTTTGTTAAGAATGGTCAGCAAACGTCGTAAAATGCTGGATTACCTGAAGAAAAAAGACGTTGAGCGTTATCGTGCACTTATCACTAAACTGGGTCTGCGTAAGTAACCACCCCGTAAGATAAATCAATTCTCATACAATAGCCGAATATAACGGAGCAAAAGTAGCGTGACACCAATTAAAAGAACCTTTCAGTACGGCCAGGACACCGTCACTCTTGAAACAGGCGAGATAGCTCGTCAGGCATCCGGTGCCGTTATGGTCAATATGGGTGGAACTACCGTTTTTGTAACTGCAGTAGCCCAAAAAGAACCAAAACCAGGTACTGACTTTTTCCCATTAACCATTAATTATCAGGAAAAAGCCTACGCAGCAGGAAAAATCCCCGGTGGTTTTTTCAAACGAGAAGGTCGTCCAACCGAAAATGAAACACTGGTTGCACGCTTAATTGACCGTCCGCTACGTCCTCTGTTTCCAAAAGGCTATTACAATGAAATCCAGGTAATCTGTACTGTGGTTTCCCTAAACCCTGAAGTTGACCCTGATATTCCATCTATGATTGGTGCTTCTGCCGCACTTAGTCTGGCTGATGTACCTTTTAACGGTCCTATCGGCTGCTGCCGAGTCGGCTATAGCGAAGGCGAATATCAGCTTAATCCAACCCGTGAGCAACTGGATGAATCTGAACTGGATCTGGTTGTTGCCGGTACCGATACTGCGGTTCTGATGGTTGAGTCAGAAGCGGATGAGCTGCCTGAAGACGTTATGCTTGGTGCGGTAATGTATGGCCATGAGCAGTTACAGACTGTTATTAACGAAATTAATGAGTTTGTTAAAGAAGTTGGTATAACCAGAACGGAATGGACAGCGCCTGAAGTGGATCAGGAACTCGTGGATACTGTTACCAGTGAATGTGAAGCGGATGTTGTCGAAACCTATAAAATCAGTGACAAGCTGGAGCGTCTGAACAAGCTGGACGATATCCGTAATGCCCTGATTGAAAAGTTTGCTTCCGGTGAAGATGCCAAATGGGATGCGGCGAAATTATCCAATGCCTTCTATAAACTTGAAAAGAAAGTCGTACGCGGCAGTATTATTGCAGGAAATCCCCGTATTGATGGTCGTGATACCAAAACGGTTCGTCCTCTGCATATTCGTACTGGCGTTCTGGAACGTACTCACGGTTCGGCTCTGTTTACCCGTGGTGAAACCCAGGCACTGGTCGTTACCACTTTAGGTACTGCTCGTGATGCACAGATTATTGATGCTCTGGAAGGCAGCTATAAAGATTCATTTATGCTGCATTATAACTTCCCTCCATACAGTGTGGGTGAAACCGGTATGGTCGGTTCACCCAAGCGTCGGGAAATCGGTCATGGCCGTCTGGCAAAACGCGGTGTAGCTGCGGTAATGCCAACCGTTGAAGAATTCCCGTACACCATTCGGGTTGTTTCAGAAATCACTGAATCCAACGGTTCCAGCTCCATGGCTTCTGTCTGTGGTACCAGCCTGTCCCTGATGGATGCCGGTGTGCCTATTTCTTCCCCGGTTGCAGGTATTGCAATGGGGCTGATTAAAGAAGACGACAACTTTGCGGTTCTGACGGATATTCTGGGTGATGAAGATCACTTGGGTGATATGGACTTTAAAGTGGCCGGTACTGAAACCGGTGTTAATGCCCTGCAGATGGATATTAAAATTGATGGTATTACCAAAGAGATCATGCAAATCGCTCTGGATCAGGCCAAAGATGCACGCCTGCACATCCTGGAACAGATGAATGCCGTTATTTCTGAACCTAATACGGATATGTCAGATTTTGCACCACGCATTCTGACCATGCAGATTAATCCGGAAAAGATTCGTGATGTTATCGGTAAGGGTGGTTCAACCATTAAGGCTCTGACTGAAGAAACCGGTGCCAATATCGATATTGATGAAGAAGGTATTGTTAAAATTTCTTCTGTTGATAATGTTGCTGCACAGGAATGTAAACGTCGTATTGAGGAAATTACCGCCGATGTTGAAGTGGGTAAAATCTACAATGGCCGTGTAACCAAGATTATGGATTTTGGCGCCTTTGTCACCATTATCCCCGGTAAAGATGGTCTGGTTCATATTTCCCAAATCTGTGAAGAGCGTGTTAATAACGTTACTGACAAATTATCCGAAGGTGAATTTGTTGATGTTAAAGTACTCGAAATTGACAAGCAGGGTCGTATTCGCCTGAGTATGAAAGCTATTGCAGCCGATGCTGCCAAGCCAGACAGCGGATCTACTGAAGAATAAGTTACTTTATTCCCCCCCTTCTTTTGAAGGGGAATTGAGGGGGTTGCAGCTCTGCATTACCCTGCCCCTCAATTCTTTCTAATAATATCAATCATTTCTATTATGTAAGTAATCGCTTACAGGCAATCATCAAAAAGTAAGCTACAATTCAGTAAATACCTGTTTGTTTTTAGATATGTACGGTATCAATTTAACAATTCTTATTTCATATGGTATCAATAATAATATGAGTGTTATTAAGGGTTATACAATTCAGGGGATTCTTAGGCGGTATGGCAACCATTTATATTGCGCATGCGCAGCAGGAGTCTCTTAAGCGTCAGGTTGCCTTAAAGGTACTTAACCCTAAACTGGATACTGTCATTCTGGATCACTTCTTTGATGAAAGCCGTATCATTGCCTCCCTGAAGCACCCTAATATTATACCTGTATACGATGTCGGCAGGGTAGGGATCCACTTTTATCATACCATGGAGACCTAGAAGGCGGGGATCTGGATAACCGTATTCTTGAATGTCTGGATGTCAGTCATGCTCTGGATATTCTAACCAAAATTTCTGCTGCATTACATACTGTTCATAAACAGGGTATTATTCATGGGGATATTAAACCCGCTAATGTTATATTTCGTAAAAACGGCTGTCCCGTACTGACGGATTTTGGTATTTCCTATGTAACCGCTCAATGAACAGCATTATTTACTTTTTCTAAGCCGACGTTTTAAAATTCCATGGAAGCAACGCTTCAATTTTTTCAACGGTATCCGCATA
>JANELJ010000239.1 GCA_024511395.1 Gammaproteobacteria bacterium
GGTATTATTCAGGTTGAACTATTTATCCTGTTGATGTTATTCCATGCTTAAATTTTCTCACCTTGATCTGCGTCGTGGAGTACAATTGCTGCTCCAGGATGTGGATGTCACAATTCATCCTGGCCAGAAAGTGGGTATTACCGGTGCTAACGGCTGCGGTAAATCCAGCCTGTTTGCCCTGATTAATAATGAACTGCAGGCTGACAGCGGTGACTTTTTTATGCCGCCCGGCTGGGTGGTGGCGTATGTTGCTCAGGAATCCCCCTCTACAGAACGTTCTGCTCTGGACTACGTTATTGATGGTGATCAGCAGTTACGGACTATTGAGGCGGCCATAGAACAGGCGGGAGCATCTAACGAAGGTGAAAAGCTGGGACAGCTATATGCGCAACTGGAAGAAGCGGACGGTTATATGGCCAACAGCCGGGCGGCACAGTTATTATCCGGTCTGGGGTTTAGTCAGCAGCAGTTAAATAATCCCGTTAACAGTTTTTCTGGCGGCTGGCGTATGCGTTTAAACCTAGCCCGAGCCCTGATGTGCCGTTCTGACCTGCTGTTGCTGGATGAGCCTACCAACCACCTGGATCTTGATGCGGTCTTATGGCTGGAAGAGTGGCTGAAAAAATACCCCGGCACCCTGTTGCTGATCTCCCATGACAGGGATTTTCTGGACAGCGTCATGACCCACATTATTCATATAGAACATCAGCACATAACCCTGTATACCGGCAACTATTCCCAGTTTGAACGGGTGCGTGCGGAACAACTGGCTCAGCAGCAGGTGCTCTATGAGCGGCAACAGCGGGAAATTAAACATATTCAGAGTTTTATTAACCGTTTCAAGGCCAAGGCTACCAAGGCTAAACAGGCCCAGTCCAGAGTCAAGACTCTGGAGAAAATGGAACTGATTTCCCAGGCACATGTAGACTCTCCGTTTCATTTTGAATTTCATGCACCGGGCAAAATCCCCAATCCGCTGATTGCCCTTGAAGATATTCGCCTGGCTTATGATGACACAGTGATCCTGGACCATGTGCATATTAATTTACAGCCCGGTTCAAGAATTGGTCTGCTGGGACATAATGGTGCCGGTAAATCCACCTTTATTAAATTACTGGCCGGGGAACTGCAGGCCGCTTCAGGTCGGGTGGAGCGGTCCTCTGAATTGCGCATTGGTTACTTTGCCCAGCATCAACTGGAACAGCTGCATTCTGAAGATACCCCCATGGAACATTTTTTTCGTGAGAGTCGACGTCTGGGAAAAAAAGCCACCGAACAGGAACTGCGCAATCATCTGGGCGGTTTTGGTTTCAGCGGAGATAAGGTGGAATCTAAAATTGCACCTTTTTCCGGCGGTGAGAAAGCCCGTCTGGTATTTGCTACCCTAGTGTATCAGAAGCCTAACCTGTTACTGCTGGATGAGCCCACTAACCATCTGGATCTGGATATGCGCCATGCCATTATCCTGACCTTACAGGAGTTTGAAGGAGCCATGGTTATTGTTTCTCATGACCGGCATTTACTACGCAGAGTCAGCGATGAGTTTTATCTGGTGGCGGATAAAAAAGTAGGGGCCTTTAAGGGTGATCTGGAGGATTATCGAAACTGGATCAATGAGCAGAAAAAACTGGAAGGGCTGAATATGGACAGTGACGGGGAAAACAGGAACCTGAAGGACACTGCAACCCCTTCAAGAAAAGAACAGAAACGGCTGGATGCAGAAAAAAGAAAATTACTCAGACCTCTGCAAAACCGACTGGCCAGACTGGAGCGGGAAATGGATAAACTGAACCAGGAAAAACAGAGGCTTGAAACCCTGCTGGCAGAACCCGATATTTATGAATCGGCACAAAAGCAGCAGCTTAAAGAACTGCTTCAGCAACAGGCGGACGTCAGCCGTACCTTGGATGAAACAGAGGAACAATGGATGCAGCTCAGTGAAGAACTGGAAGAGGCACAGGTGTAAAAATGAAAAAACTGCTAGGCTGGAAAAAATTAGCTTTAAAAATACTGGCTATTGTATTTTTTATCTTCCTGTTAATCGCTATCCTAGTGCCGGTTTTTGTAGATGTTAGTCATTATAAATCTGAAATCTCTACCCTTGTTAAAGAACAAAGTGGTTTAAATCTGGATATTAAAGGTGATATAACACTCAGTATTGTTACCGGTGTAAAATTCAGTGTTGATGATGTCAGTTTATATAATGACAAAAAACTGATAATGGATATTAGCCACCTGTCCCTGAAGTTAACTCCGCAATCCCTGTATTCAAAAAGTATTACAGTCAGCAAACTGGATATCGATGCACTTGAGTTGAATATTCTGTTTAATAAAAAAGGCCGGTCTAATTTTACAGCTTCTTCCTCTTCTCCAGATAATAGTGTAGACAATAACACTAAAGATAAAGCGGGTGCCGGGGAAAAAGGCTATATTAAGAGCCTAATGATAGAGGATGTTGTTTTAAATGTTCATAAACTGAACTATCAGGATCAACAAAATGGCGACTCCCTAATCCTCAATAAGGCCAGGGCAGAGCTTTCCCTGTTGCCAGTAATGGATAATTATCAGCTGGTCATTGATACACCGTTCGTACTGGTTAACTATCAGCAAAGTGGTATGCTGGAGATACAGGATATTCACCTGCCCGGCAGGAAAATTAAAAAACTGCTATTAAGTTTTGAAAATGAGAAAGGTTTTATCGAGACAGACGAATTCAATTTTACCTATATAGAGAATACTGTTCAAAAGAAGCTGAAGCAGGTTAAGACTGATCCTGATGATAAGATAAAAAAAGTTGATTCGCTTCTTACATTTAAGGCAGAAAATAAATTAAAACTGGAATTGTCCTATCCTGAATCTTCTATTGAGTCATTGAGCTGGTCAAATCCTGACAGGCTGATGATTGAATTGTCTGTTGATAAAATAGCTGATTTTAGATTAACCGCCGGTGATTATGTTTTTGAGGCTGAAACTCTGCATCTGAATATTAAACGGCAGGATTTAATTGCTGACGGTAAGTCAAAAATAGCTGACCTGATCATACAGGTTATTGAGTTAAGCGGTGATCAGGTAAAGGTTAAAACACCAGGAGACAGAGATTATTCTTTTACGCATATTGAAACTGACTTAATAAAGTTTCCGGTATTTAAAAAAGGCCAGTATCTTGAACCCCTGTCCAGGGATTTTCTTAAGCAGTTTGCCCAGCAGGGACAGTTTCGTTTAAAAAGTGGTAAGCTTTTTGGTGAACAGGTGGGGCTGGAAAACTTTAATATGCTCATTGAAGGCAAACAGAAGGAAATTGTACTGTCAAAACTGACCCTGCATGCTCTGGATTCTGAGCTGCAGTCCAGGGGTAAAATATTCTGGGCTAAAAATAATGATATTCACTGGCAGTTAAATGTTGCCAGTAAAAAACTGAATATGGAGCCGGTTTCCCTGTTGCTTGAAAGCGGTAATATACTTAGTCCGACCTGAATAAATCATAGCACATTGATTTATAAAGAAATATTGGCGAATTATGGGTGTTAAATTTGCAGGTTTTTGGTAAAATAAGCCTTATTACCTTGCAAATTTCCAGACCA
>JANELJ010000240.1 GCA_024511395.1 Gammaproteobacteria bacterium
ACGGCTGTAAACTGTTTTATTTGTTCCAGTTGTGGCAGTAAGGTATGTCCATCATAAGGATTGCCCGGACAACTTTGAGCGCCAATAACAAAGCCTTCCTTGTTAGTTACCGCGATACTGGTTTTAACTCCAAATTCATAAGGCTTATGTGCTATGATTTATTCAGGTCGGACTAAATAGAATAAACAGATTTATTTTATCAGCTAATGTAAATGACATACAGGAAAATGTAATCCGTAGATTATTCAGTTTTAAATTTTCGAATGGACGCTAATTAGTCCAACCTGAATAAATCATAGCACATTGATTTATAAGGAAATATTGGCGAATTATGGGTGAACTCAATAAGCTCCGGCTTTTGTGGCTCAAAATTATTTCCGGTTTGATGGGATATTTTATCAAACCGGGGCAGGTTGAACGTTTTTTTGGTAGTCTTAAGCATGATTGGATATTCAAAATTGCTCAGCCAACTCGTGAGCATATGAAGAAAGATGTTGCAGCTTACATGAGGTATTACAACCTGGAAAGGCTACATTCAGCAAATGGTGAGCAGTCACCAATTAACTATGAAAATTCTCTAAAAAAAGTATCCGGTTGGACTTGACCAGTACAAACATTGTAAGTGGAGTACCTGAATTATCAGAGAAATTATATTCCAAGCCGCCAAAGTATCTTGTATTACTTTTAGTTAATGCGGCTGTATCACCGCAGAAACAGATGGATAAAGATCCTAAAAAACCGGCAATCATTGATCAGCTCACGGCAGCTTCTGAAGCACAAATTAATCGTTATAATATTGAAACCATCCAGTTATTAAAAGAGTCAGTACAGAGCTGGGCTGCACAGCTATCTGAAAAAGTTGATTATGAAGTTAAGCCCTTTTTTATCCAGGTTGATTTTAACGGTATCCAGGACAAACAAAGAAACCGTCTGCTTAACACCATTTCAACCAGTCTGGCTTTACCTACTGAGCAAGTGGATAAATTACGTGAAGTTGCCAAAGAATTATTATATGCATCAGCAGAATTTCAACGGCTGCTATCCGAACTTAATTCCCAAACGGATACGCCTGTCACAGGCAGCCAGTAAATTATACCTAGATTAACTGCCTGTAAAAAAAAGGCTGATGCACGTGCATCCTTGCAATTAGCACTTTTGTTAAAAAACTCTCTGTAAACTATCCCTGATGATGAAAAATATCCCGGTAGGATACATAAATTGAAGCCTGCAGCATGGGAATAACCACCAGCAGGCCCAGCATCGCAGGGATCATACCAACAACTAATAGCAAAAAGGCCAGAATGCCGAATACCAGTAAGGCCAGCCAGTTTTTTAAACAGCCGTTCAGACTCATTTTCATTGCAGCCAGGGCGCTCATATTGTCCAGAGCAATCAGAGTCGGGGCATAATAATAAGCCATTGCCACAAAAATAATTAACATCAGTGCCAGCAGCATCAGGATCATACCAATCGGCCCCATGCTGTTCATCATGGCTTCCGGACCAGCATTAGAATCGATCATACCTGAACCCGCCATAGTCAGACCGATAATACCGCCAAATACTGCCCCGATAAGGATAATAAACAACAGGTAAAATACGCCGACCATAACCAGAGCACCAAAGTTCTGTGAAAAACCGGCAAACAGGTGGCCAATTCTAAAATCACCGCCATTATCCTGTTCCTGAGCTCCAATGGAAAAGCCTGCCATAATAACCGGTGACAGCAGATTAACCGCAAGCACTCCGATTAAAGGTACAAAAGAAAGCCCCATAGATAACACAATAAAAATAATTAAAGTCCCTATCCAGGCAAAAGGGTTCTGTTTAAAGTGCCAGTAGCCCCTTCCCAGCCAGGCAGTAGCGCTACCGGCGGATACTTTTTCAGGCTGTGGTTCACCATCAGCAACAGAATCAATAAGATCAGCCTGGGGGGTAGCATAGGGATTGGTATCCATCTGCCGGGTAGGATCAGAATCCTGCTTAATATTGTCCTGTTGAGAGTCTGCGGTAGTGCTTTCAGGTTCTGGAGCATGCTCCAGATTAGCCGTATATTTAGAAATATAAATACCGCAGTCCAGACACTCATCATCTTTAATATTAGTGGAACCGCATTTAGGACAGACCTCAGGTTGTTGTGTTTCTTCCTGTTGTACCTGTTGTACATGTTCATCTTCAATGGGTTCTAATGACAGGCTGCCCCTTGGTTGAGCCTGCTCCACTTGCTGTTCCTGTGGTTTCTCCTGTTCCTGAAGATAAGCAATAGCGCCACAAGCTTCCAGCGCCTTAATATATTTAGCGGCTTTATCACCAGGCACATTCTTTTTAATAGTCACATCTGAGCTGGATGCAGCAATCTGTTCTGCTTTGGCTTCACTAATACCAAAGGTTTTGCAAAACCGTGTAACAAATATTTCTGCCGTTATATTATCCTGCAGACAGCTATAAACAATATTATATTTACTGGACAAGCGCTTACTCCTTTTTTGTCGCTAAAGCTCGGACTGTCAAATAGAATTAACAGTCATTTAAATTATTATAGTTCTGATTTTTATAAAATGAATTTGATATTAATTTTTTTAAGTATTTCTGACCATTTAAAATTATTTAATCAGTCCGCTTGCTTTCATATCCCTGACTATAATTTTTACCAGTTCCTGAACAATCTCTTCACCTGTTGTCGGATTGACACTTTTGGTTTTACCCGCCCAGACCATTTCCTGGGTAGCGACAGAAAAGACCCGGGTATCCAGCTGTACAATGGAGTCTTTTACCGTGTATCTCGGACGGTAAACTACATCGTAAGTGGTCCCATAGTACCCCGGATAACCATACCCATAGCCGTAACGTCCATAACACATCCCCATACTGGGTACATAGTCCATTCGAGGAGGGACTTCCCGTTCCTTTTCTATTACACCTTTAAAACTGGTAATAAGCACAGAATCCACCCTGGATTTTTTCACAGCTTCCAGAATTTCTTCCTTGTTCTTAAAGTTTTCATTGGGCGGTGTCAGGGTATATCCGGCCACCCCTTTTTCACCCATGGCCTGCAATTCTTTAACAAAGGCTGATTCAAATGCCCTGCGTCTGATATCATCCTTGAATACTCCGATAACCAGTACTTTCTCCAGTTTCGGCCCCTGATAGGCATCATTGCTCCAGCGTTCATACAGGGTAGTGCTGGAGGTGCAGGCACTGAGAACAATTAACAGTATGCATGATACTGATATTTTAAAAGCTGTAGGTTTTAAAGCTATTAATTTCTCCACACCGGTTTACGGGCATTTTGCAGAATCGCTGAAAACATTTCTATTCTTGATTTTAAAGAAATCATAACAGATAATTGAGGTCTGTCTAAAGAGATATTTCACACTTTTAAGACAGCAAAATACTCGACACATCAATCAACACACCATTAAAACGATAACAACTGATAATTAATTAGTTCAACCTGAATAATACCGTTTTAAGCCTGACATCAAGCCAGGTTTAAAGCGGCTGATTGTTCTGGTTTGATAAAATATCCCATCAAACCGGAAATAATTTTGAGCCACAAAAGCCGGAGCTTATTGAGG
>JANELJ010000241.1 GCA_024511395.1 Gammaproteobacteria bacterium
CCGGCTTTTGTGGCTCAAAATTATTTCCGGTTTGATGGGGTCTTTTATCAAACCGGGGCAATCAGCTGCTTTAAACCTGGCTTGATGTCAGGCTTAAAACGGTATTATTCAGGTTGAACTACTTAAGCTTTGTTTGATCAGGTTGTTTTGGTTAATTTCTTTGATCGATAAACAAAGCTTAAGTTCCATTTATATGGACACTATTTCGGAACAATTATTTAGAGGATGACAAGCTTAAATATTATGTCCGCAAAATTGTCACCATTGCCCAACAGTCATCGGAGCTGACCAACAAACTGCTGGCGTTTGCCTGTAAGGGACAATACCAGATGGTATCGGTGGATTTAAACCGGGTGATTCATGATGTGGTGGTCATGCTCGAACATATACTGGATAAACGTATTGTTATTGAAACCGTGACTCAAAGCGGACAGTGCTGTACCGCAGGAGACCCAACCCAGTTACAGAACTGCCTGCTGAACCTAGCGATAAATGCCAAAGATGCTATGCCGCAGATGAGTGGTAAAGAAGTGTTTTACGCCCTCAGGAACCTGGACCCTGAAGTTAAGGTTATTATTGCTTCCGGCTATGGTATGGACAAGGATATACAGAACCTGCTGGATAATGGTGTTTTAGAATTTGTACAAAAACCTTTTACTCTGGAAAAATTGTCCGATATTATGCATAAGAATATGTAACTGAAAATGGTTCTTGAATGCTATATTATGTCGGCTTTTCCAGGTTTTCTTACAGGGTAATTATCATCAGTACCTTTCTTTATCTTCTTGCTGGCAGTACGGCCCTTCAGGCAGATGCTGAAATCAATGCAGGCTTAAAGACTAAACTCCAGACTGCTCTGAAGGCAAAGGGCAAGGATTATCAACCCAGAACTGAGCATCTTAAACCAGACGGTTCCCCTGTTTATACCAATCGTTTAATTCTTGAACAATCCCCATATCTGCTGCAGCATGCCCATAATCCCGTCAACTGGTACTCATGGGGACCTGAGGCTTTTGCCCGGGCAAAAAAGGAAAATAAGTCGGTTTTTCTGTCCATAGGTTATTCTACCTGCCACTGGTGTCATGTAATGGAACGGGAAAGTTTTGATAACCAGGCTCTGGCAGACTATCTGAATAAACACTATATCGCCATAAAAGTGGACCGGGAACGCCGTCCCGATGTGGATAAGGTTTTTATGACCGCCGCCATGCTGCTTAACGGCAGCGGTGGCTGGCCTTTATCGGCGATATTAACACCAGATGGCAAGCCGTTTTTTCTGGGCACTTATATGCCCCGTGAGACTTTTCTGGATATTCTGCAGCGGGCTGAACAATTATGGCAGCAGGATGAAGCACAATTAAGAAAAATGGCTGATAAGATCAGTGCAGCAGTACAGGGCCGTCAGCAAAGTATGCTGCAGGCTGAATATATTGGTAAAGAACGGGTCCAGATAGCAGTGATCAGTCTGCTGAACCGTTTTGATGATTTACAGGGCGGTTTTTCCCAGGCGCCAAAATTCCCGAATGAAACCTATCTGTTCTTACTGCTGGATAGCACTATCAGAGAGCAGGATAAAGAAGTTTATCACGCCCTGAGGCTGACCCTGGACATGATGGCTCAGGGAGGGATTTACGATCAAATCGGTGGTGGTTTTCATCGTTACTCAACGGACAATGAATGGCTGGTACCCCACTTTGAAAAAATGCTCTATAACCAGGCCTTATTGTCTATGGTGTACCTGCAAATGTACGCTATCAGTCAGCAGCCGCGGGATCAGCGGATTGTTACCCGGACTCTGGAATATGTACTGAGGGATATGCGCAGTAAAACCGGTGGTTTTTATTCAGCCAGTGATGCCGACAGTGACGGTAGGGAAGGGCAGTATTTTCTCTGGACTGAAGCAGAGCTTAAACAATACCTGCCGCCTAGGTTATATTCTCTGGCAATAGCTCTTTACAGCGTTACGCCGGAAGGCAATTTCAGTGAACCGACTGCTGAAGGCGGTTTAAATACTCAAAGCCAGGGAGAAAATATATTACATCTGCCCGTTTCGATTGAGGACTATGCCCGTCAGCATCATCTTAATTTCGGGCAGCTTTACCAGGATGTGGATCGGATCAGATCCATATTACTGCAGCAGCGTCAGCACCGAATGGCTCCGGCCATAGACAAAAAAATCATTACGGCCTGGAACGGTATGATGATCACCACCCTGGCCAAAGCGGGGACACAACTGGCACAGCCTCGTTATCTGCAGGCGGCACAAAAAGCAGCGGAGTTTTTATGGCAGACCCATTATCGTGACGGTCAACTCTGGCGGGCCAGTCTTGAGACCAGACCTTCTGTTAAGGCAACCCAGGCCGATTATGCCTGGCTGGCACAGGCTTTTATAGCTCTTTATGATGCCACCGGGGAAGCACAATGGTTAAGCTGTGCCAGGGAATTAAGCCTGAAAATGATACAGAGGTTCTGGGATAAGGAAAGCGGCAATTTTTATTTAAGTGTCGAATCAGCTGAAACTTCCCCTGATAACAATCAATCATCAGAGCCGGTTGTTCTGTTTAACCGCCCCAAAGATTTGTATGACGGTGCCATTCCTTCAGCCAATGCGGTTGCCCTAGATGTGCTGACACAATTGTATTATCGCACCGGGGATGATTATTATCAGGCCAAAGCCATGGCACTGGTGGCCTCGGTATCGGGGATGATAAAAACCGCTCCTACTGCCTTTGCTTATTTCCTAACAGCAGTGAATAAACTTAATTTTGGTGAACTGGCCTGCTCAGACAGGGGTGCGGTGTTATATGCAGCTAAAGGGCATATGCGTATAGAGCCGCAACTGAAGCGGCGTATAAAATCAGCAGGCAATACTCAACTGGTTCTGCAGTTTAAAGTTATACTGGATAAAAACTGGCATATTAATAGTCATTTTCCACTGGATGAAGATTTACAGCCCACTTCAATAAAACTGGATAAGAAGTTTAGACCGTTCTGGAAACTGGCACAGGTAGAGTATCCTGAAGGTGCACGGGTTAAACTCAGTATCAGTGATGAGCCACTGTCTCTGTACCAGGAACAGGTGATTATTAAAGTGAAGCTGGAGTCCGTAAAAGCTCAGAAAATTCAGAACAGCCAGACTGGAATGGATAATAAACAGGAGGATAATCTGCTGGAACTGCTGCCAGTACAGCTATACTACCAGAGCTGCAATGATAAAATTTGTCTGGCACCGGAAATACAGGTTTTTTATATTTCTCCCCATTAACAGGAAATAAATTATTGGCTTAAATCTTGCATTTTCAAACCCAATGAAGCTTAAAACCCAACAACTCATCATTTTTTTGACGCTCAGCCAGCTGGCTTTTGTAATGTCAGTGGTTATATTTGCGTCTGCCGCTTTTGCTCTGGAATGTGAATATGTTGTGCGTATGGCCAAAGCAGACTGGCAGACAGAGGGCAAAAAGAACTATGAATGCACCCTCTGGCAGAAGATCCCTTTTTATGGTGAAGGCAGGTTTACGCATCAATCGGGCTATGAAGTGCGTTTTGACCTGTATAGTGATACCCCGGTGATGCA
>JANELJ010000242.1 GCA_024511395.1 Gammaproteobacteria bacterium
GCATCTATTTGCCAGTTATCATAGCTGGCACGAATTACTTTTCCGAGTTTATCCTTATCAATAAATTTTACCAGAGCATGATCACGGGTATTGGTATTATAAATATTACGCCACATAATAACAGGCATTTGATCCTGATCGATATCCATAACCACCTGACAGCATTCACAGGTATGCGGCATAACATTGATATTAGGAACAAATGTTTTACCACCATCGTCCGAATAACTATAATATAAAGTCGCACCTTGGTACTTTTCACCATTCCGTGCCGCCTTTAAACGGTCTCTTTTGTCCAGCCAGGCTATAAAAACAACACCCTGGTCATTAACTGCCATGGCTTCAAAACGATGTCCCGTTATATCTCTGTTATCATTAACTGTAATGGGATCAGAAAAGTGCTGCCCCTGATCGTTTGAATAACTAAAGCGGACATTACCGGTATAACGTTTTTTCAGAGGTGTGGTCCAGGAGACATAAATATTACCTTTTTTATCCAGCACAATTTTAGGACGGTTTTCTCCCCATGCCGAGATGGGTTCCGGAATTCGGTTAACCACTATAGACTGATTGAGTATTTTTCCCAGATCATCAGAAGAACTGACATAAACATGCCCGCCGTAAGACCAGGCAATCCATAAACGCCCCAGCTGATCAAACCTTGAGGTGGGTGCAGGTGCACAGCGTAAACTGGCCGGTTGCTGCGGATCTGTACAGAGTTTTAAATGACTCTTATCCGGTATTTTATGTGCCGCAGATGCCTGCAGACTAAAGCCAAAAAAAAGAAGAAGAAGAATTAGTACTGAAAATTTTTTCATTTAGTTAAACTTGTCTATTATGCGGAAAAAATGGGCCATATCAGGATAAACCTGAGTATGGCCTAGGTTAAGAAAGTCCTTACTATCTGAACTGATAATTTATACCAGCATATACAGTGCGTTCCATTCCCGGTGCAAACTCACGCCCTCTATAGGTATTGTAGGACGCTGAGGTTGCATAAGTTTCATCAGTCAGGTTCATAACACGGGCATAAAGTTCCAGACTGTCCTTATTACCCATATCAACAAAATGATTGATACGGAAATTAAACAGCTCATGACCATCGTATTTTTCACTGTTTAGATTATCCATATAATACGATCCCATATAGGAATATTCCAGCTCCATACGACCGCCATTAAGAAAACCAGGACGATAATTTAAGGTGGCATTGCCGATGTTATTAGGTGCAGAAGGCAGTTCATTACCGCTATAATCGGTATCTTTTTCTGTCCAGTCTTCATAGGTCTGCTTGGTCCATGAATAGCTGACACCCAGATCCCACTCCCTGTTAAACTGATAATCAGCCCCCAGTTCAAAGCCTTTATGGCGTGTTTCTCCAGCATTGGTGGTATAACGCTCACCGGTAAGCGGATCTTCATAAGTCACCAGGTCATCGGTTTTGTCCATTAAATAATAAGAGGCTTCAAAATTTAATTTCTGTAGCAGACGACCCCGCAAACCGATTTCATAGCTGTCCACTTCTACAGGATCCAGATCCATAGAGGCCTGATTACTGCCTGGTCTGAATATTTGCCCTTCAGATGGAACACGAAAAGAATTTCTGTAACTTATAAAACCGTTTAAATTCTCATTAAATGCCCAAGTCGCTCCAATTTTAGGACTCCAGTGTTCAAAAGATACAGTATCATCATCAGGACGGTTAATTTTCATTGAAAAGCGCATACTATCAGGTCTGTATCTGAATAATCCACTGGACATATTATTATCATAATCATATTCAACATTATCATAGCGTAAACCAGCGGTCAGTCTTAACTGTTCAACCGGTGATGTTTCTACATGGATATAAGGTGATATGCCGGTATAATCTACATCATAATCATAGATTTTGTCGCGTTTGATATAATAGTCATAGATTCCATCTGCATTTTTAGTTGAGTCGAAATAATGTTCCTTACGACTTCCCGGACTATAATCATAGTCCATTCCAACAATCAGGCGGGTTCTATAGGGTTCAAAATCCGTTCGGTGTTTTAACATCAGACCAAAGGACTGATTCTCTGTTTTCTTAATACTGGGATCATAGGTAAACGACCAGTTAGGCAGGTACTCCATTTCATTATCATGAAAATAGGGAGTAATTGTCAGCAGAGAATTACCGAATTCCTGTTCATAATTAGTGGATAAACGCAGTGCTGTTACATCCCGATAGGACACTCCATAATAGTTTTTAGTAGGGTCATGTTTATAATCATCTTCAGAGAGTTTGGATGATCCGGCTGTCTGCTGATCAATGTCTGAACCACTGAACACGGTTTCCAGGGTCGCACCATTATTTAAAACAGTATCCCAACGGGCCGTACCGGCCACCCGCTCATAATCAGTTTTATCCCGCCAACCGTCAGTATGGGTAATATTTAAATCACCTCTAATACCATTATCACCCCAGCTATTACCACTGCTGAGCAATATTCTTCCCCAGCCATATTCTCCACCTTCCAGACCCAGATCAAATTCAGGCTCAAGCGGCGCAGGTCGGGTAATGACATTAACAATACCGCCGATGGCATCACTGCCGTATAAAGAAGTTCCCGGCCCTTTAATAACTTCCACTGCCTGGGCTTGCGGTAAATTGGTTTCATACAGTGCATTATGATTAAAAAAGCCCGTAGAGCGGGTTGGAATACCATTTTCTAGATATAAATAAACCGGCTTGGTCGTAATGGGCTGTCGCATCATCATCATATGCCCTTCACCACCGGTCACATTTACATGCACACCGGGAATACGATTTAATAATTCTGAAGGATGCCCGGGTTTAACTTCATTAATTTCTTTTTCATCAATAACATCCACTGTTTCCGGTACTTCACTTTTCAGTGTTTCTTCCCTCGTACCTGTAACGGTTATCTGAGGCATATCGAGTTCGTATTCTTCCGCATAACTTGAGCCCAAAGGACTCATGGAAAATAAAACCACCAGGTAAAGTGTTTTCTGTTTTGTTGTTATCATTGTTAATCCCGTAAAGTAACTACTTAAAAAGCAAAAACAGCTTAATAGCAACTTTTGGGCCAACATATAACATAATGTTTTTTAATACTTTTACAAAATCATTCTTTTCCTATTTGAGTGATATGACACAATCTTTGTGGTATATGATGTATAAAAAGGTATGAATATAGTGTGATAAACAGCTTAAAAACATTTAGATAATGATAAGGTGGAGATTTATTCAGAAACAAAGAGTGGGAACAGGGTGACAACACAAAAAAGGTCCCCTCCCCCGCTCAATTTCTCTTTATTGTAAGGAGCTGGGGTGAGAGGATCAGGTTAGTATTTTTTAAGCTGAATTAATCATCGGTGGTTAGCAGATAAGCCATAATCATAGGTATGATCTTTAGGAGTTGAAATGAAGCCAATTTGATGATCAAATAGTTGTTATTCGGGCAATTATTTATCAACAAAAAGGCTTCAAATGAAAAGTACCACATTATCAAAAAAACTAAAAGTCGTATTGAGTGAAAAGAAACTTAATAAACCGGGCAAAAGCATAGGTTTTTCCCAAC
>JANELJ010000043.1 GCA_024511395.1 Gammaproteobacteria bacterium
ACCATCCGATTGATAGCGGATAATTATATTATACATAAAAGCCAGATAACGAAAACATTTCTGTCCCATAATAAAAAGTTTGAGCTGATATTTCAGCCAGCCTATCACCCCTGGGTAAACAGAATAGAGCTATTATGGAAACAGTTACATGATACCGTAACCAGAAATCATCGACATTCAACAATGAAAAGCCTGATGGAAGATGTTAGAAAATTTATGAATAATGTGTCCCCGTTTCCTGGTTCTGAAATTCAACAGAAAAGGTTATAGGGTGGACACCTTTTAGGATCAGCTATTTAGTTAAAATATCCGATGATTTTAATGAGATTCAGATATCAGTATAGTCAAGTTTTAATAATTTTGTTTATGAAGCTTGTTTTTTGCGGGAAAATGCCCGGAAAAAACGAAATCAGGGACATTATAGCACTTTATCTTTTGTTTAAAAGGCAAAAAACTTGAATAATACTGTTAAATCAAAAAGATAAATGTGTTTGTAAATGTATTCTGACAATCAGGCTATGATATTATTTACAAATTCTGCATAGTCAGGGGTACAAAGGCATTTTAGCGGAGGCATCTGGTATTTCCCTTACCAAGCGGGGAAGCATATAACCGGGCAGCAGCGAACGTAATTGTTTATATATGTCCAGAGCAGCGTGTTCAGAGATTTCAAAATATGCACTTCCGTGGACTTTATCCAGCATGTGCAGGTAGTAAGGAATAATATGATGTTGAATTAATATTTCAGACAGTTCCGCCAGTGCCTCAGGGGAATCATTAACGCCTTTTAGTAATACCGATTGGTTAAATAAAAGGATATTATTGTTCAGCAATTGATGGAAAACCTGCTGATTATCAGCACCTATTTCATGGGCATGATTAATATGCAGAACCATCATAACCTGTAACCTGGATTGTTTCAGGGTATTAAGCAGAGCCGTGGTGACACGTTCAGGTTCAACCACGGGATAACGGCTATGAATACGAATACGCTGCAAATGTTTAATGGCCTGCAGCTGTTCAAACAGGCGTTTCAGTCGGGTATCGGACAGGGATAAGGGATCGCCGCCACTGAGTATAACTTCACTAATACTGGTATCATGCTCAATCAGCCTGAGATTATTATCCAGCTGGGTTTGACTATGTCCCTTATCATCATAGGGGTAGTGTCTACGAAAACAGTAACGGCAGTGAATAGCACAACTGGGTGTTACCAGCAGCAGAGCTCGGCCATGGTATTTTTGCAGCAGTCCGGGCTGGGACAGGAAGCGGGCTTCAGCCAGCGGATCATTCTGGTAATCATTATGGTCGTTAAGCTCTTCAGGCGCAGGAAAAACCTGCAGTAATAGAGGATCATCGGCTTTTCCCGGCTGCATTTTCTGTGCAAATGCGACCGGTACCTTAAAACGAAAGGATTCCATAGCGCTTTCAGAAAAGGGGCTTTGCTCTCTTTTCAGTTCCAGATATTGCAGCAACTGAATCGGGTCAGTAAAATTTTTTTCCGGCTGGTTTCGGGGTTCGTTTCGGAGTATCATATAGGGCGTTTTTGCTTTTCTGGTGTAAAAAATGGCTATTCCTGTATCAGGCTCAGGACTTTTATGGAAGCTCAGGGCTGTTCCGGTATTAAAGCAGAGCATTTTAGCAGAATAAAGCGCCTGATAATATTCAGCTAAGCAGAAACCGAGCAGCAGCTAGTCAGTATTTAAATAATATCCAGGATATACACACGGCACACAAAAGGTAAAAAGTACTTATGGCAACATACAACACCAATGAATTTCGTTCCGGTTTAAAATTAATGATTGATGGCGATCCTTATGCCATTGTTGAAAACGAGGTGGTCAAGCCGGGTAAAGGTCAGGCCTTTAACCGGATTAAGGTGAAAAACCTGAAAACCGGGCGTGTTGTAGAAAGAACCTATAAATCCGGTGAATCGGTCGAAGCGGCCGATGTTATGGATACCGAACTGCAGTATTTATACAATGACGGTGAACAATGGCATTTTATGCATCCTGAAACCTTTGAGCAGATTGCTGCAGATAAAGCTGCTGTAGGCGATGTAGAAAAGTGGTTAAAAGAGCAGGACATGTGTACCATTACCTTATGGAACGGTAATCCACTGGTAGTTACCCCACCCAATTTTGTTACTCTAACCGTAACGGATACGGATCCCGGTCTGAAAGGGGATACTTCCGGCGGCGGTGGTAAACCGGCTACCATGGAAACCAGAGCGGTGGTACAGGTGCCTTTATTTGTACAGATTGGCGAAGAACTGAAAATTGATACCCGTACCGGTAAATATGTTTCCCGTGCCAAAGACTAACATCGTTTAATTTAAAGTCTGAATTAAACTCTTGAATAACTGGCAGCCTGTCGCTTCCCCTGAGCTGATCAAGCTCAGGGCTCAGACCCTGAAAAAAATCCGCTTTTTTTTTGAACAGCATAATGTACTGGAAGTTGATACTCCCGTCCTGTCCTCTGCAACCATTACCGATCCGTTTGTAGAAAGTTTTCAGACCGATTATTTCCCCCTGACCCGGCGGATTGAGGATACTCACTACTATTTACACACCTCCCCTGAATTTGCCATGAAGCGTCTGCTAGCTGCCGGTTCCGGTTCCATTTATCAAATTGCCAAAGTGTTTCGGCAGGGCGAATTAAGCCAACGGCATAATCCGGAATTTACCCTGCTGGAATGGTACCGAGAAGGCTGGGATCATCATCAGTTAATGGTGGAAATTGATCAGCTGCTGACCCTGCTCATTGCAGAGTATCTGCCCCTGGCTGAAAGCTGTTTTATTTCCTATCAGCAGGCTTTTGAAAAGTATCTGCATATCAATCCCCATACGGCAGATCTCAATGAGCTTATGGCCTGTGCCCGAGCACAGCAACTGGATAACGTACTGGATAAAACCGATCCGAAGGATCGCTACTTGGAATTATTGTTCAGCCATTGTATTGAACCCTTTCTTGGTAAACCAGAGCAGGGTAATGCTGAGCAGACAGGACAGGCTCAGCTGTGTTTTTTATATCACTATCCGGCTACTCAGGCCTCGCTGGCCAGAATAACAGAAACAAATGGAGTGCCTGTAGCAGAGCGTTTTGAAATTTTTATTAACGGTATGGAACTGGGTAATGGTTTTCATGAGTTAAACAATGCTCAGGAACAACGTGAGCGGTTTATCCATGATAATGAACAGCGCAAACAGAATGGTCAGCAGACAGTGCCGTTGGATGAGCATTTTCTTGCGGCACTGGAGACTTTACCTGATTGTGCTGGCGTGGCCATTGGCATCGAACGTCTGTTAATGGCGATGAGCGGTTCCAGGCATATTAATGACGTGATTAATTTTCCCTTCGAGCGGGCTTGATAATGATTGTAAAAAATCGCTATGGACTGGTGTTTAATCCCCAGCATCTGTATTTTTCACAGGCTGATGCAGAACCGCTTATAGCCGGCCTGCAAAAAGCCGGTTTTATGGGTGAAGTCTTCAGCATAGACAATTATCAGGCTAATCTGGTGGGCGAAAATTTTCTGAAAATGGTCACCTTTCTGGGTTGTTCTCCTCAGATCGAGCTGACGCCACCAGATCGGGAAAACTGGCATAATTTCTGTCATATCCAGATTCAGTATTTTCCACAGCCGATTTATTACAGGGGGATGAACCGACTGCGTTGTTTCTGTTCTCAATGCGGTGCCAGGATTCCAGATAAACTGCCGGATCTGAGTCAGTGGCAGGTGGAGCAGCAGATAATCCAGTGTCCAAAATGTCAGGAAAAACGGTCGGTCGAGCAGTTAAACTGGCGCCATGGAGCAGGTTTTGGACAGTTTTTTATCAGTGTACACAATATCTATCCTAACGAAGCCGTGCCATCAGACCAGTTACTAAAACTGCTCAACTCGTTTTATCAGGGCTGGAATTATTTTTATTATGAGACATAAGTGTTATCTCTCCTAAAATTTCCCCCAGCTTAACTGGCACATCCGGCTGCATGGCCGGCGACCACTCAATATTATTATCTGCAAATAACAGCACCACTGTAGAACCCATATTAAAACGACCCATTTCCTGAGCCTTTTCCAGAGTGGTGTCACCCGGGTAATTCCAGTACTTAACCTTTTTGCGTCTGGGAGGACTGACTTCGCCGTGCCAGACGGTTTCAATACTGCCCACGAAAATCGCCCCCACTTCAATCAGAGCCATGGGGCCGGCGGGTGTATCAAAGATATTGATAACCCGTTCATTACGGGCAAACAGCCGGGGAATGGCCTTAACAGAGGCTTTATTAACCCCGAATAACTGTCCTGGAACCTGTATCATCTGTTTCAAAGTGCCTTTAACAGGCATATGGATACGATGATAATCTCGAGGAGAGAGGTAAATAGTTGCAAACTTGCCGTTTATAAACGTTTCTGTCAGCGCCTGATCACCGGCCAGTAGATCGGAAAGACTGAAATAATGACCCTTTGCCTGAATGAGCCGGTCGCCTTCAATATCACCCAGTTCGCTGACAGCCCCGTCTACAGGGCAGCATAACTGCAGCTCAGAGCTTTGATCGGGACGTACCGAAGGTTTCAGAGCACGGGTAAAAAAATCATTAAAATGGAGGTAATCTTCCGGATGTTCCCGTTCGGCTTCACTCATATTGACATTAAAAGCTTTAATAAAGCGGGCTATCTGAAAATTTTTAAAGCCAACGGCTTCAATACGCATAAAACGATGCATCAGTGCCGATAAAAAATGCTGGGGCAGTAGAAACAGCTGCCAGGTTTTTAAATAATCCATTAAAGTCGCAGATTCTTTATTGTTAATATGAACTTGAGGCAATTGGCTACTCCGGGGCATGAAATTTTTTAATAATTAAGGTATGATCTCGTGATTTTCCACTGGGATTAACCGCAATAACTGCATAGTTTTGTGATGGTTTTTCGTGGTTTGCGTATAAAACACAGTATTTTAACTCAATTTTAAAAGGAATCCTCCTTATGTTTACAAAAGATATGACAATTGCCGGTTATGATGACGAACTCTGGGAAGCGATGCAGAATGAGGAGAAGCGTCAGGAAGAGCATATTGAGTTAATTGCTTCTGAAAACTACACCAGCCCTAGGGTAATGGAAGCCCAGGGTTCAGTACTGACCAACAAATATGCTGAAGGTTATCCTTCCAAACGCTATTACGGCGGCTGTGAAAACGTTGATGTGGCTGAACAGTTGGCTATTGGCCGTGCTAAAGAATTATTTGGGGCTGATTATGCCAATGTTCAACCCCACTCCGGTTCCCAGGCTAATGCAGCTGTTTATTTTGCCCTGTTAAATGCCGGTGATACGGTGATGGGTATGAGCCTGGCTCATGGTGGTCACCTGACTCACGGCTCTAAAGTCAGCTTTTCCGGTAAATTATTTAATGCGGTTCAGTACGGTCTGAATGAAGCCACCGGCGAAGTGGATTATGACGAAGTAGAACGTCTGGCCAGAGAACACAAACCTAAAATGATTATTGCCGGCTTCAGTGCCTATTCCCGTATTATGGACTGGCAGCGTTTTCGTGATATTGCTGATGAAGTGGGTGCTTATTTAATGGTGGACATGGCTCACGTGGCCGGTCTGGTTGCTGCCGGGGTTTATCCAAGTCCGGTGCAGATTGCCGATGTCACTACTTCAACCACTCATAAAACCTTACGTGGTCCCCGCGGTGGTATTATTCTGGCCAAATCCAATCCTGAAATTGAAAAGAAACTCAATTCCATGATTTTCCCCGGTACCCAGGGCGGGCCGTTAATGCATGTGATTGCGGGCAAGGCGGTGGCTTTTAAAGAAGCTATGGAAGATGAGTATGTTGATTATCAGAAGCAGGTTGTGGAAAATGCCCGTGCTATGGCCACGGTCTTTTTAGAACGTGGTTATGATGTGGTTTCCGGCGGTACTGATAATCACCTGTTTCTGGTCAGCCTGATTTCCCGTCAGCTGACGGGTAAAGCCGCCGATGCGGCACTGGGTTTTGCCAATATTACGGTGAATAAAAACTCGGTACCCAATGATCCACAATCACCGTTTGTCACCAGTGGTCTGCGTATTGGTTCCCCGGCTATTTCTACCCGCGGCTTTAAGGAACAGGAAAGTTCAGAACTGGCGGGCTGGATCTGCGATATTCTGGATGAGCTGTGTAATATGGATGAAGCGGATCGGACGGAAGAGAATATGGAGAAGCTGGAGGTTGTGCAGCGGGTTAAGCAGCAGGTACTGGATTTGTGTAAGCATTTTCCTGTTTATGCTTAGGTCATGAATGTGGTCCGTATCAGCGAGCCGTTATGCTTTGCTGATACTCCGAGGTCTGGTTTGGGGATAAACAGTAAAACGTATTGTTTTGTGAGGGAGAATTAAGAGCTTATGCGCTGTCCATTTTGTCATGCTCCGGAAACCAAAGTGATAGATTCCCGTCTGGCTAATGAAGGCGACTCTGTGCGGCGCCGGAGAGAGTGTCTGACCTGTAGTGAGCGGTTTACAACGTTTGAGACCGCAGAGCTGGTGATGCCGCGTATTGTTAAAAGTGATGGTTCCCGGGTGCCGTTTGATGATCAGAAGTTGCTGCAGGGTATGTTAAAGGCGCTGGAGAAGCGGCCTGTGTCTCTGGAAACCATTGAGCAGGCGGTGAATCATATTAAAAACAATTTACGGGCAACCGGTGACCGTGAGGTGCAGACCAGTCGTGTGGGGGAGTGGGTGATGGATGAGCTTAAGCAACTGGATCAGGTGGCTTATGTGCGCTTTGCCTCGGTGTATCGCAGTTTTCAGGATCTGGATGAGTTTCGTAAGGAAATTGAAAAGCTGGAAGTCCCGCAGGCTGAGCAGGAAACGGACTAGAATTGTATGCCGGCTGGTGATGAATTTTTTATGGCTCAGGCCATTGCGCTGGCAAAAAAAGGCTGGTACACCACCCATCCTAATCCCAGAGTCGGCTGTGTACTGGTTCAGGATGGACAGGTCATTGCTCGGGGCTGGCATCAGTTTGCCGGTCAGGGACATGCTGAAGTCAATGCTCTGGCGGATTTAGAACGTAATAAGCAATCCGCTAAAGGTGCAACGGCTTATGTGACTCTGGAGCCGTGCAGTCATTTTGGCCGGACTCCGCCGTGCAGTAATGCCCTGATTGAAGCCGGGGTAGCGCGGGTGGTGGTGGCTATGACCGATCCCAATCCGCTGGTGGCGGGTAAGGGTATAAAACGTTTACAGGAATACGGCCTTGAGGTCAGAGTAGGGGTTCTGGAATCAGAAGCACGAGCCTTAAACCCGGGATTTATTCAGCGTATGGAAACGGGTAAGCCTCTGCTGTGCTGTAAAATGGCTATGAGTCTGGACGGGCGTACTGCCATGGCCAGTGGTGAGAGTCAGTGGATTACGTCTGCGCAGGCTCGTGCGGATGTGCAGAGGCTGCGGGCAGAAAGCTCGGCCGTGTTAACCGGCATCGGTACGGTGCTGGCGGATGATCCGTCAATGAATGTGCGTGATAAACGCTTTGCCGATATGACTTCACAACGCCTGCGTCAGACCGACCGGGTGATTATGGACAGCCAGCTAAAAATATCGCCGGATGCTAAAATTCTGCATCAGGAAGGGCAGGCCGTGATCTGCACAGCCGAAACATCACGCCGGCAGACACAGAAGATACAGGCACTGGAACAACAGGGTGCGGTAATAGAATACCTTGAAACAGAGATAATAGCCGCTCGAGAGGTGTTATCGGCCAGCAGTTTAATGGCGGTACTGGCGCAGCATCAGTACAATGAAGTGCTGTTGGAAGCCGGTGCAACACTGGACGGTTCTCTGTTACAGGCCGGTGTTGTGGATGAACTGGTGGTGTATATGGCGCCGTATTTAATGGGCAGTGAGGCTCGGGGTTTATTTAATATCCCGGGGTTGGATAAGATGGCAGACAGGATTGAGCTAGAAATTAAAGATATCCGGGCTGTGGGTCGGGATTTTCGCATCATGGCAAAGGTTTTATCCCCTCATACTGATTCTCCTTCATAGAGAGGGCAGAGAGAAAATCAATGGATAAACAGGCAGGAATGTAATAAATGTTTACCGGAATTATTCAGGCTATTGGTCAGGTGGCGGCCATTGAATCTAAGGGTATCGACAGTCGCTTTTATATTAAAACCGGCACTCTGGATCTCTCTGATGTGGTTATTGGTGATAGTATTGCGACTAACGGGGTCTGTCTGACGGCTATTGAACTGCCCTGTGATGGTTTCTGGGCCGATGTTTCGGCTGAAACCTTGTCCAAAACCGGTTTCAGACATATAAAGACAGGTAGCCGGGTCAATCTGGAAAAAGCCCTGCTGCCGACTACGCATCTGGGTGGGCATATTGTCAGCGGCCATGTGGACGACGTGGGTAAGATTGTGGAACGCAGCACTGCCGGGCGTTCCATTCATTTTCGGATCAAGGCGCCGGATGAACTGGCCCGCTATATTGCTGCTAAGGGTTCTATTTGTGTTAACGGTATCAGCCTGACGGTTAATGCGGTCAACGGCGCAGTATTTGAACTGAACATTGTGCCGCATACCCTGTCAGAAACCACGCTGGCTGATGCTCAGGCCGGGACGGAAGTGAATCTGGAAGTGGATTTAATTGCCCGTTATCTGGAACGTCTGTTATTGGGCGACAAAGCGGCCGAAGCTGCACAGGAACAGGTAGTTAGCATGGCTTTACTGGCAGAAAATGGTTTTTTTAATCGGTAAATAGATAAATATAAGATTAACGTAATTATTCAGTGTTATTTGAGCACTGTAGAGTAACGGGTTGCAGGTACCGCCTTTCCGGGGTTTTGAAAACATAGATGTTTTCACAATCACCTGGATAAGAACTTTTTACAAAACAAGTTTTGAAAAGTTCTAAACCGATACATGGATGTACTTGAGGGGCCCCGGAAAGGCGGTACCTGTAATCCGTCACGGTCAGATCACTGAATTGTTACAAGTATTAACAGCAGGTAAACAGTAAATAACTTTATGGCTAATTTTAATTTAATAGAAGAAATACTGGATGATATCTGTCAGGGCAGGATGGTCATTATTGTAGATGACGAGGATCGTGAGAATGAGGGTGATCTCCTGATGGCGGCCAGTAAGGTTACGCCAGAAGATATTAACTTTATGGCCACTAACGGCCGCGGACTGATTTGTCTGACCCTGACCCAGCAGCGCTGTAAGCAATTACAGATCCCCTTAATGGTGGATCGCAATAGCGCAGAATATGGTACTAATTTTACGGTGTCCATTGAGGCCGCTGAAGGGGTGACTACCGGAATTTCTGCCGGTGACCGTGCGGTGACTATTCAGGCTGCGGTAGCGCCTGATGCTAAACCTTCGGATATTGTGCAGCCTGGACATATTTTTCCTTTAGAAGCCCAGCCTGGTGGTGTGCTGACCCGTGCCGGTCATACCGAGGCGGGTTGTGATCTGGCGCGTATGGCGGGTCTGGAACCGGCGGCTGTCATTGTAGAAATTCTTAATGAAGATGGCACCATGGCCCGTCGGCCTGATCTGGAAAAGTTTGCAGAAAAGTTTGATCTGAAAATCGGCACCATTGCGGATCTGATTGAATACCGCCTGAAAAATGAACATTCGGTCGAAAAGGTCAGCGAATGTCAGCTGCCCACCAGTGCCGGTAAGTTTCGTCTGGAAGCGTATCACGATGGTATTTCAGGACAGGTGCATCTGGCTATGATCAAGGGCAGTATTTCTCCTGATGAGCCGGTTCTGGTGCGGGTGCATATGGAAAATTCTCTGTGTGATATGCTGGATGCCCAGATGGATGACTGTGGCTGGCCGTTGAATGATGTGATGCAGCGAATTGAGAATGAGGGTGCAGGCGTAATTGTGATTTTGCGCAGCCATGAAACTAGTAATGAACTGGTGAACCGGATTGATCATTACCAGAAGTTACAGCAGGGTGAAGCTTCATTTCATCCGGGTAATCCTCAGGATTTAAGAACGTATGGTATTGGGGCGCAGATTTTAAAATCCATTGGGGTTCGGCGGATGAAGGTGATGTCGGCGCCTAAGAAGATTCATGGGTTGTCGGGCTTCGGGCTGGAAGTGGTAGAATATTATACAGGGGATTAGGTATTGGTTTAAAACCTGTGCTTTAAATCCGTACCCTTTGTCCAGTAAGGCTTTTCAAAGTTTCGGCAGCGTCCATGCTGCCGAAACTTTGAAAAGCCTTACTG
>JANELJ010000243.1 GCA_024511395.1 Gammaproteobacteria bacterium
CCGCATTGATGGAAGCTTTGGTTTGGAGCAATTTAATTGCGACTATGCTGAAACGCTTTATATGCAGTAGCATAGAACAATTTTACCAAATGGAGATGTCAACATTGACGGTCTCCAAAACGACCGTTTACTGGTGGTATTCATTATTGGAATCCATTGTTAACCATAAACGAAAACAATTAACGGATGTGCTTGAAAGAACGTATTTTTTCCTGAAAGAAAATGCTGGCAGAGCCCATCCTAAACGGGATAAGTCTACTGGACTTTATCAGTTCGGTGTAGAACCTAATATTGGAGTTACATCCTGATGGGTAAACTATTGAAACGAAATGATAAAATCCTTAAAGACATACCTATGAATACTAACTAGGTATATTGCTTCGTTTAATCTGAATTAATTCAGGCTTAACAGGGTAATGCGCAACAGGCAGAATTATTTATTACTGACGGAGAAAATATATGCAGTCGCTTATGGGGCTTGTCGGAGTTGTATCCTTAATACTGGTTGCGGTCATATTTTCCAGTAATCGCAAAGCGATTAATCTGCGCACCGTAGGCGGGGCATTTTTATTGCAGGCTGCCATACCGGCCTTTGTGATCTTTACCCAGTCGGGTGCCACTGTTTTAAAAAACATCTCAGCTGCAGTGCAGGTCGTCATTGACAGTGCCAATGTGGGGATCAGTTTTGTGTTCGGCGGTCTGGCCGGTGACAAGATGTTTGAGCTGTTTGGCAGTGAAGGCTGGAGTTGATGAGGTGGATGTGGTTTTCCCCTGGCGGAAACTTATGGCCGGCAGAGAAATGGCTGGTGTACAGATAGTAAAACAATGCCGTGAAATCTGTCACCCGGATGTTAAGCTGAAAGTTATTATTGAATCAGGAGAACTGCATAAGCCGGATCTAATTAGAAGAGCCAGCGAAATTGCCATAGAAGAAGGCGCGGACTTTGTTAAAACTTCTACCGGCAAGGTTGCGGTCAATGCAACTTTGGAAGCCGCAGAGATTATGCTGGACGTTATTAAAAGCTCCCAGCAGGATGTAGGACTAAAGGTGGCCGGTGGCATTAAAGGTGCACATGCGGCTTTGAAATATATGGCTCTGGCCGAAAAAATTATGGGAAATCACTGGATAAATGCACAACATTTTCGTCTGGGTGCTTCCAGTTTACTGGACAGCCTGTTAGCTGCCATAAAGGGTGAAACAGAGCCTGGAATGTCTGCACGGGATACAGGAGACTATTAGGTGAAACGTACAATTATATTACTGTTGGATTCTTTTGGTGTTGGCGGTGCGGAAGATGCTGACAAGTTTATCGGTTTCCTGGCTGATGGTACCAAGTTTAATGATGCAGGCTCTAATACTCTGGGGCATATTGCACAGTATTGTGCAGACAATAAAGCCAATGAGGGTCGCAGTGGAAAACTTAATATACCCAATATGACTCGTCTGGGTATTGCACGCGCCTGTGCTGAAAGTTCCGGCCTGTTTCCGCCAGGACTGGATAAAAATATCGAACCTGAAGCAGCCTGGGGTTATGCTAGGGAATTATCTACCGGTAAGGATACCTCCAGTGGTCACTGGGAAATCAGTGGTGTGCCGGTGCTGTTTGAATGGGGTTATTTTAAAAAAAAACAGAACAGTTTTCCTCAGGAATTACTGGATGAACTGGTAAAAAGAGCGGATCTGCCCAGTTATCTGGGCAACTGTCATGCTTCCGGTACTGCCATTATTGCCGAACTGGGTGATGAGCATGTGCGTACGGGTAAGCCCATTTTTTACACCTCGGCTGATAGTGTTTTTCAAATTGCCTGCCATGAAGAAAGCTTTGGTCTGGAGCGGTTGTACCGGCTGTGTGAAATAGCACGGGAACTGGTGGATGAATATCATATTGCCAGAGTAATTGCGCGCCCCTTTACTGGCATGGATAGAAGCAATTATAAACGTACTGGTAATCGCCATGACTACTCCATTGCACCGCCTGCTCCCACATTACTGGATCATATGAAGGATGCCGGTGGTGAAGTGGTGGGCGTGGGTAAAATCTCTGATATTTTTGCCTCCCGCGGGGTGACCCGCTCGACCCGGGCTAACGGCCTGGAAGCATTATTTGACGCGACCCTGGCAGAACTGAAGCAGGCGGGCGATCAGACCATTATTTTTACCAATTTTGTTAACTTTGATGCCGATTACGGGCATCGGCGCAATGTATCTGGTTATGCCACTGCGCTGGAATATTTTGATCAGCGTCTACCGGAAATTCTGGATTTACTACACAGTGATGATGTACTGGTACTGACAGCTGATCATGGTTGTGATCCGACCTGGCAGGGAACGGACCATACTCGTGAACATATTCCGGTGATCTTTTACGGTAATACGGTCAAACCCGGCCCATTAGGGCTGAGGGACACCTTTGCAGATATTGGTCAGTCCATTGCCGCTTATCATCAGCTTCCTGAACTTGAATACGGTAAAAACTTTTTATAAAAAGTCCGTCAACTTAACGGAGAAACTATCGATGCCAACTCCTCATATCAATGCTCCTGATGGAGCCTTTGCTGAAACCGTTTTATTGCCTGGAGATCCCCTGCGGGCCAAATACATTGCGGAAACATTTCTGGATGATGTTTAACAGGTTACCGATGTGCACAATATGTTTGGTTTTACCGGTACCTATAAAGGTAAAAACTTTCTGTCATGGGCAGTGATATGGGGATCCCCTCCTGCTCAATTTATGCCACTGAACTGAACACCGAATATAATGTTAAAAAGCTTATCCGTGTGGGTACCTGCGATTGCCAGTTATGAGCTGCTGCATAAAGCCGTTGAATCGGCCAAAGCGCATGGTGTGGAAGCCAGAGTCGGGAATATTTTCTCTGCTGATCTGTTTTATACGCCGGAAAAGGATGCCTTTGATCTGCATGAAAAATACAATATTCTGGGCATTGAAATGGAAGCTGCAGGTTTATACGGTGTGGCCGCAGAATATGGTGCTAAAGCTCTGTGTATCCTGACTGTATCTGATCAAATACGAACCGGTGAGAAAGCCTCTTCAGAAGAACGCCAGAACAGTTTTAACGATATGATTTTTATTGCCTTGGATTTTGTGGTCAGTTAAGTCGGTAGCTGTTTCCGGCAGGTTAATTTTTTAAGGTTTCAGATTTATGAAAATTCAAAATTTAAACTCCCTGTTTATTATGCGTTTTGGTTTGTCCTGTGTATTGGCCGGTACTCTAAGTTTTAGTGCAGTTAATGCTGAAGAGCTTGATGATATTGTTCATGCCAAAAAAGAAAGCCGGAATTTTTTAAATTCCAGTTATTCCTTTGCCAATGTCAGTATCAATTATCTGGACTGGACCAGCGGTACAACCGATCGGGATCCCTATAAAAAAGACTTTCCCTACTTGGAAGTAGAAGGTGGGGTCGGTTGGGACTGGGGCGATTTTTATTTCTTTTCCGATATCATAGGTATGTCTTTAAGGATTTTATCATTTTGTTTCAATAGTTTACCCATCAGGATGTAACTCCATAATTAACCTGAGATCTGGATA
>JANELJ010000244.1 GCA_024511395.1 Gammaproteobacteria bacterium
AGCCAGAGAAAACCTGGTTAAACTGTCCAAAGAGCACGGTATTAAACTGCGCCAGAACTATAATCGGGTTGGGCCACAATATGTACTAATGGCCAGTCGTTATGCTCATGCAAAACAGTTTTTTTATCTCAGGTCAGAAGCGAGGCGTTACCCGAAGTATTAAAAAGGCATTAAAACAGCGCAGTGTGATTGAGCCTGAAATCGGTCATATGAAAAACGATGGCCGTTTAGGCCGCTGGTCATAACTTAAGAAAGCTCCTCAATAAGCTCCGGCTTTTGTGGCTCAAAATTATTTCCGGTTTGATGGGATATTTTATCAAACCAGAACAATCAGCCGCTTTAAACCTGGCTTGATGTCAGGCTTAAAACGGTATTATTCAGGTTGAACTAATTAAAATATTCACTCTTAATTCTTCTCTTCCATTTCCCCGAAAACTCAAGGATAATATTTGTTTCTTAACAGGAGTATTTGATGAAGTTCAGTGTTGAAGAATTCCACAACTGGGAAAACAAAAAAGTCACCTTATTGGGCATGTCAGGGGTCGGTAAAACCTATTTATCCACCTTATTAAGAGATTCCCAATGGTTTCATTTTTCCGGGGATTACCGCATAGGTACCCGCTATCTTGATGAACCCATTATGGATATAATTAAGCAGCAGGCCATGCAGGTTCCCTTTCTCAAGGAATTACTCAGAAACGACTGGATATCCATTAAAAACAATATCAAGATTCACGATCTGGGTCCGGTACTGAGCTATATCGGCAAACTGGGCGATCCTGAACAGGGTGGTGTCGAACTGGAAGATTTTATTCAGCGCCAGGCCTGTTATCGTGAGGGGGAAATAGCCGCCATGCATGATGTACCCTCTTTTATAGAAAAAGCTCAGAAAATATACGGCTACCAGCATTTTGTTAACGATGTTGGCGGTAGTTTGTGTGAACTGGATGAACCTTCGGTAATCAATACCCTAGTTAAACATACCATGATCCTCTACATCCAGGTAACCGATAAAGAAGAAGAAAACAAACTAATTGAACGAGCCAAAAGCGCACCCAAACCCCTGTACTACCGCCCGGATTTTCTACAGGAACAGCTGGCAATTTATCTTGCTGAAAACGACCTGCAATATGCCGCCCAGATGAATCCCGATGAATTTACCCGCTGGATTTTTCCACGCCTGTTTCACTCTCGGATCCCGCGCTATGAAGCGATAGCCGGACCATACGGTTATACAGTTACTTCTCAGGAAGTCGCCCAGGTCAGGGATCAGAATGATTTTCTTGAGTTGCTCGAAACCGCCATTGCCCGTGCCGAATAAGTGAGATAGCTATGCCTCTGGTTGCCCATAATCAACTCCCCTCCTTTGATCGCCTCCGTCACGAAGGGATCCGTGTACTGCAGCCCGATGCTGCCATGCATCAGGACATCAGAGAACTGCATATCGGCCTGTTAAACATGATGCCCGATGCCGCCCTAGCGGCCACAGAACGGCAGTTTTTCCGACTCATTGGAGAAAGCAACCCCATTGCACAGTTTTATGTGCATCCTTTTACTCTCACCAAAATCCCCCGGTCTGAGAAAGCTCAGGCTTATATTGAGCAGTATTATGAAAGTTTTGATACTATCAGAAATATGGGACTGGACGCCCTGATTGTTACGGGCGCCAATGTTGCCGGTCCGGAGCTTTCACAACAGCCTTTCTGGACCCCCTTAATCGAGATATTTGACTGGGCATGGGACAACGTAACGTCCACTCTATGCTCCTGCCTAGCCACCCATGCAGTTATGGAGTTTCGATATCAGCAGAAGCGTGTACATCAGGGGCATAAAATATGGGGTATCTATCCGCACCATATTGTTAATAAAAGCCACCCGCTTATTAATGATATCAACACCTGTTTTGATATACCGCATTCACGCTGGAATGCGGTATCTTCTCAACAGTTTAAAGACAGCCGATTAAAAGTTCTGGTGGAATCAGACAGCGGCATGGTTCACCTGGCCACCAGTGAAGACGGCTTTCGTACTATTTTTTTTCAGGGTCATCCCGAATACGATACCATCTCTTTATTAAAAGAATATAAACGCGAGGTCCTGCGTTATCAGCAGGGTGAAATCTCTGTCTATCCGCCCTTTCCTGAAAATTATCTGGGCACTTTTGCCAAAGCCGTACTTAATGAATACCGTTACAGAACACAGCAGGCTATGGAAAAAAATACTGAATTACCAGAGTTTCCGGAAAAACTGATCCAGAACACCATTGACAATACCTGGCACGATTCAGCCGTAGAAGTGGTCGGTAACTGGATGGGACTGACTTACCAGCTAACCCATAAGGAACGGCATCTGCCCTTTATAGACGGTATTGATCCTGATAATCCGCTTAATTTATAAATGTTATTATTCTCCCGGATTATAATCCGCCTTATCCAGGCCAGTGTACTATGTTCTGGTCAAATTAGTCAGGATGAATTCTATTCACATCAAAGGCAGCAAATGCAAAATAAAATGCGATAGGCCTAGCTGCTATACATATATTCCTTCTCCGTGCAATTTATCGTTTTTTTGGTTATATTAAAAGAATAACCAAGCTTTTTCTTGGTTATTCTTTTAATATAAATTTAACCAGTTGTTTTAACAGGAATTTAAACCTCCATGAGTACCAAGTTTTTTCATAACCCACGTTGTTCCAAGTCCAGGCAAACCCTGCAGCTTTTAAAAGACAAAGGCGTTGAACCTGAAATTGTCGAGTATCTGAAAACGCCCCCTACTGAGCAGGAATTAAAAGAAGTTTTAAACCTGCTCGATATGAAACCCCGGGATTTAATGCGTAAAAAAGAAGCGGAATATAAGGCCAATAACCTGGATGATGAATCTTTGAGTGATGAAGATTTAATTGCCGCTATGGTCAAATTCCCCAAACTGATTGAGCGTCCTATTGTAATCACTGAAGACAAAAAAGCGGCTTTGGGACGCCCGCCGGAAAGTATACTGGATATTATTGCTTAATTGCATATTACCTGGTTTCCATGCAGGAGCATGGGAACCGGGAAAACCATTTGAAACTATAAGCAATAAGATTATGAATACAGAAGCCACTTTAAACCAGAACAGCACAACACCCGCTGATCAAAAACAGACCATGGCCGCCATTATTTCTGAAACTCTGTTTCTGGCTAATTTAATGCTGATCCCGGTGATACCTTTTTTAATACTGTTTTCCATGTATCAGAAACACAAACACAACCCTGATTCTCTGGCCTTTAATCATATCAGGCAGAATTTTATTGTCAGTATCTGGGCGGGTATTTTTATTGTCTGTGTGGCCGGAACTTTTTACTTTTTAAGCGACATCAGTGAAGCGGCCACCTGGACTATTATTATTACTTATATGACCTGTGTTCACAGCGTATTTGTTATGTATGGGATTTACGGCTTGTCCAAGGCAATGGGCAGGTATAAAGTCAAGTTTCCATTGATTGGAAAAGATATAGAATAATTTGAAAATAAATGTAGTCAGATGAAATTGAAGATCAG
>JANELJ010000245.1 GCA_024511395.1 Gammaproteobacteria bacterium
CCACTTCTTCGTGTTTGCGTTTTAGAATTTTAACCAGGATGTCGGGGGTTTTTGGGGTTGTCATTTTTTTGGGTTCAGGTGTTAGGTTTTAGCGTTTAGCGTTTAGCGTTTAGCGTTTAGCGTTTAGCGTTTAGCGTTTAGCGTTTAGCGTTTAGCGTTTAGCGTTTAGCGTTTAGCGTTTAGCGTTTAGCGTTTAGCGTTTAAAATTATACAGGTTCTGGTTTATGATTGGGTACATTTATTTTTTTATTTGTATCCATCTTTTTTTATTCCCTCTCCCTTTGGGAGAGGGTTCTTTTTAATTACTAAATGATTGTGTCAATTTGGCCAGTTGGTCCAGTTTTTCTCTGGCGGCGCCGGAGCTTATTATATCTCTGGCTTTATTTACGCCCTCTTCCAGGGTGTCAGCCAAGCCGGCGCAATAGATGGCGGCACCGGAATTCAAGGTGACGATATCACGGGCGGCGCCGGGTGTGTCGCTGAGTACGGACTGTACCATAGCCAGAGACTGTTCTGCTCCGTCCACTATAATATCTTCAATTGTACTGCAGGACATACCGAACTGTTCGGGGTTAATGGTGTACTGTTTTATCTGGCCCTTATTGAGTTCGCAAACATAAGTATCTCCAGCCATGCTGATCTCATCCATACCATCAGCAGAATGCACCACCATAACATGTTCACTGCCGAGGTTTTTCAATACTATGACCAATGGTTCCAGCCATTTTTTAGCAAAGACACCCAGCAGCTGATTAACGGCACCGGCCGGATTGGTCAGCGGGCCCAGCAGGTTAAAAATGGTGCATATCCCCATTTCCTTACGCGGCCCTATAGCGTGTTTCATGGCGCTGTGATGCAGCGGGGCAAACATAAAGCCAATACCCAGATCTTTTATACATTGTTCTACCTGGTGGGCAGAGAGGTTCAGATTAATTCCGGCTGCTTCCAGAATATCGGCACTGCCAGATGTGCTGCTTACCGAACGGTTACCGTGTTTAGCCACTGTAGCACCGGCGGCGGCCACGACAAAGCAAGATGTAGTGGATACATTAAAGGTATGCAGGCCGTCTCCGCCGGTACCGACAATATCCACTACATGGGAGCCCTCTGCTTTGACCGGGGTTACCAGTTCACGCATGACACTGGCAGAAGCAGTGATTTCATCTACCGTTTCCCCTTTCATACGCAGGGCCACCAGCAGACCGGCAATCTGTGCTGACGTAGCACCTCCGGTCATAATCTGGCGCATGACTTTTTCCATATCCAGGATGGCAATATCTTCGCCTTCTACGGCTTTTGCCAGTGCGGTTTTTATATTCATGGTTTTGTATCCAGAAAATTCTGCAGTATTTCATGCCCATGCTGGCTTAAAATTGATTCAGGATGAAACTGCACGCCTTCAATCGGCATGGTTTTATGTTTTACACCCATAATTTCATCCATCTGGCCGTCATCCGTTTCTGTCCAGGCGGTGATTTCCAGACAGTCCGGCAGAGTTTCTTTTTCAATGACCAGTGAGTGGTAACGAGTGGCTTCAAAAGGTGATTCCAGACCTTTAAATACCCCTTGGTTATTATGATGCATCATGGAGGTTTTACCATGCATAATTTGTCTGGCATGCACAATTTTACCGCCAAAGGCCTGACCAATACTCTGATGCCCCAGACATACCCCCAGAATAGGCAGTTTGCCTGCAAAATAATGAATGGCCTCAATGGAAATACCCGCCTCATTGGGCGTACAGGGTCCCGGTGATATCATCAGGTGATCGGGATTTAATGTGGCAATTTCCTCAACAGTAATTTCATCATTGCGGAATACCTTAACGTCCGCTTTAAGCTCGCCCAGATACTGCACCAGGTTATAAGTAAAGGAGTCATAATTATCAATCATTACCAGCATAATTATTCCTCCCCGCACTGACTGTTAACATTGGAATCCAGCCCGCATTCTGCCATGGCTACGGCACGGAAAACGCCGCGCCCCTTGTTCATGGTTTCGTCCCATTCATTTCTGGGTATGGAGTCAGCCACAATACCTGCCCCTGCCTGTATATGCAGTTGTTTATCTTTAATAACAGCGGTACGGATGGCAATGGCGGTATCCATATTGCCGGACCAGGAGATATAGCCCACTGCACCGGAATAGATACCCCGCTTCACCGGCTCCAGTTCATCAATAATTTCCATAGCACGGATTTTCGGCGCACCACTGACCGTACCGGCCGGAAAGGTAGCTTTTAAGGCGTCCATGACACTCATATCTTTTTTAAGCTCACCTTCTACATTGGAAACAATATGCATAACATGAGAATAACGCTCAATAATCATTTTATCAGTCAGTTTTACGGTACCGATTTCTGACACCCGGCCGGCATCGTTACGACCCAGATCAATCAGCATCAGATGTTCAGCCAGTTCCTTGGGATCGGATAATAATTCCTGCTCCAGTTGTTTGTCTTCAGCTTCTGTTTTGCCTCTGGGACGAGTGCCGGCAATAGGACGAACGGTGATCTTGCCGTCTTCCACCCGGGTCAGAATTTCCGGTGATGAGCCGACAATATGAAACTCATCCAGATCTAGAAAATACATATAGGGAGACGGATTCAGACTACGCAGAGCCCGGTACAAATCCAGCGGCGGGGCATTAAAAGGTATGGACAGACGCTGGGATATAACCACCTGCATGGCATCCCCTTCCACAATATACTCCTTAATGCGAGCCACGGCTTTTTCAAAGCCGTCCTGGGTAAAACCGGATACAAAGTCAGCTTCCCTGACCTTTGTAACCTGAGTATGAGGCTTATAGGCGGTATCAGAACTACGCAGACGCAGAGCCAGTTCCTTAAGACGCTGCGTAGCCTGCGCCCATGCCTGTTCAATATCGGTATCGGCATCCATATGAGCATGCACAATCAGGTACAGCTTGCCGCTAAGGTTATCAAATACAAGAACCTCTTCAGATACCATTAATAAAATATCCGGGGTTCCCAGAGGATCGTCCTTGCTGGTATTTTTTAAGCGCTGCTCAATATAACCAATGGTTTCATAGCCAAAATAGCCTACCAGACCGCCGGTAAAACGGGGCAGATTGCTTTGTTCGGATAAGTGTTCAGGAATTTTATACTGGGCCTGAAACTGTTCTATCCAGGACAGAGGATCGGGATCGGTCAGTTCTTCTATAACCTGATTATTTTCCACTACCTGGATCTGTTCATTACAAACTTTAATAATGGTCTGACAGGGTAAACCAATAATAGAATAGCGGCCCCATTTTTCACCGCCCTGTACCGATTCCAGAAGATAGGAATACGGACCTTCGGCCAGTTTTAAATAGGCACTTAGAGGAGTATCCAGATCGGCAAGGATTTCGTAAACCACCGGGATGCGGTTATAGCCTTCCCCGGCCAGTCTGGTAAATTGTTCTTTAGTGACAATAGACATAAGTTACTCAATAATAATTTAGTTTAGATGTGGTGTTTTTTATAACACTCTTTATAACAGCGTATTTCAGCTTAACTGTTTAAGTA
>JANELJ010000246.1 GCA_024511395.1 Gammaproteobacteria bacterium
TTCATTTTGGTCTGGAAATTTGCAAGGTAATAAGGCTTATTTTACCAAAAACCTGCAAATTTAACACCCATAATTCGCCAATATTTCCTTATAAATCAATGTGCTATGATTTGTTCAGGTCAGACTAGTTATTATAATAACACATTTAAAAGCAAGCACATTGACCTGAATTAGCAAAATTTAATTCCTGGCTAAAATTTTTAAATTTATAACTAAATGAACAAGGATAAAATTTTTTCAGAGCCCTCCCTCTAGCCCCCTTTGTTCTCAACAATCAGCCTAATGCAACTTTATGGTCATTTCCAAGAGGTTTCTAAAATCCAGTTTCCTGTAAATTATCAACCAATGTTCTTTGACCGTACGCTCTGTAATAAGACAGTTCAGTGATCAGACGCTGCGCTTACTCTGCTGATGAGCGCGCTTATTGGTTTTCCGGCCTTTACCTTTTTTAGGTTTAAAGGAACGAACATCAGCCGTCGCATTACTCAGTGAGGTGATTTTTAGCTGCTGCTGGCATACCCAGGCTTTTTTAAGATCCTGATAGACATCTTTAGGCATTCCGGAAGGTAAGTCCACCACGGAATAATCATCAAAGATTTCAATCTGACCAATCATTTTACTGTCAAGACCGGCCTCATTGGCAATAGCACCGACAATATTACCGGGCTTAACACCGTGATCATAACCCACTTCAACACGAAAACGCTCCATGTCCACATCAGACATGCCTTTTAAGGGAATAGCCCTGGTACTGGAAAGTTCTTTTTTCCTGCGGTTATCTCGTTTACCGTCTTTACGGCCAGAGCGCTTATCTCTGCGGGAACCCCGGTCATCTTCATCAAACGGACGTTTATCCTTAAGGTGTTTAAATTCTGATTCATTTAACAGGAACTGTTTATTGCGATTGGACATATGCGCCAGAGCCGCCGCAATATCCAGTATTTCAACGCCTTCTTCTTCATGCAACTCAGAAATGATCTTTGAAAAAATTTCATAATTTTTATTATCCTTGAGTTTTTCTATGGTAGCTAGGACGGTCTTTTTATAACGGCTGCTCCGCAGCTCATTAATTTTCTTAACGGAAGGAATTTCCATTTCCACAATCGGCTGTCGGGTAGTTTGTTCAATGGAACGCAGCAGACGGTTTTCACGGCGGGAAACAAATAATACGGCTTCACCGGAACGACCGGCACGGCCGGTACGGCCAATACGATGCACATAGGACTCATTATCTCTGGGGGCATCATAGTTAATTACATGGCTGATACGATCCACATCCAGACCACGGGCGACCACGTCAGTAGCAATCAGCACATCCAAACGACCACGTTTCAGACGCTCAACAATACGTTCACGACCGGACTGGGGAATATCACCATTGAGTGCTTCACAGGCAAAACCCCGGGCCTGCAGCTGTTCTGCCAGCTCCAGTGTCATATTTTTGGTATTAACAAATACCAGCATGGCATCGTGATCTTCCAGTTCCAAAATACGGGTCAGAGCATCCATTTTATTTAAACCGAAAACCCGCCAGAAACGCTGGCGAATAGTGGATGCCGTCATGGTTTTGGACTTGACCTTAATCAGTTCCGGCTCAATCAGATGCTTTTGTGCAATACGCTGAATCACAGTTGGCATAGTGGCAGAAAACAAGACTATCTGACGGGCTTCCGGAGTCTGCTCCAGAATCCACTCGACATCTTCAATAAATCCCATACGCAGCATCTCGTCGGCTTCATCCAGCACCAGAGTCTGCAGATTATCCAGCTTCAGGGAACCTTTACGGATATGATCCATTACCCGTCCCGGCGTACCCACAACAATTTGTACGCCTTTTTTCAGGCCGCGCAGCTGTTCCGAGTAGGCAGCACCGCCGTAAACAGGCAGCACCTTAATTTTGGGCAGATTTTTAGAATAAGTCTGAAATGATTCAGCCACCTGAATCGCCAGTTCACGAGTCGGCGCCAGAACCAGTATCTGAGTATGTTTTTGTGCCGGATTAATGGTGCTTAATAAAGGTAAAGCAAAAGCGGCGGTTTTACCCGTGCCGGTTTGCGCCTGACCAATAATATCTTTTCCAGCCAGTAAATGAGGTATGCTTTGTGCCTGAATTTCGGTTGGTATGGTATACCCTGATTCGTTTACCGCCTGTAATACTTCAGGTAATAATTCAAGTGAATTAAAGGTTATGGGTGTTGCGGTGAGACTAGATGACATAGAGAGCCTTAATGGATCGTACAGAAAACCAAACATTATACCCGGTTATTTGTATTAATGCACTTTAATTTTGATATTTATAAAAAAAGGGAGTGATATTCACTCCCTTTTTTGTTTTAAGCTAAAGTAAACTGGTTTAAATTAAACTTGGCCCATAGCTTCAAAGCTCTTAATAAATGGACCTGCCATTCTTGGATCTTTAACCATGGCTTTAAAGTCACCCACCTTAAATTTCATTTTACCGGTGGTAACCGCCATACCCATACCAGTCATGCCGATACCTTTCTTTAACCATTTTTCCCAGTTTTTCTGATCAGCACGGATGTCCCAATTCAGCTCTTCACTATTGTAGGCACCGGCAGTAACTACTTCACCGTTTTGCACATCAATAAAGCCTTTAGGAGCATCATCTCCGGGAAAACCATAACCGATGACCGAATTAAAACCAATTTCTGCCAGCGCATCTTTTAATGCAGGCTCTGCATTCCAGATTGCCTGAAACGATTTCATCCACTCATCACTAAATAAATCTGCCATTTAAAATACTCCTAAATGATTTAAAACAATGTATTTGAAACTAAATGTAATTATGTAAATCAATTTACATAAATTATTGATCGCTTTGCACCTGAACCCCGGTTATTTATGTCGTATTCCTGATTACGACAGGAGCAAGTTGTCGCCATTGTACCTTATTAGCCAAAAACTTTAAAAACAAAAATGTTATTTTATGCATAAAATTTCAGCTTTAATCCTGGATTATCCTAAATAAATCAGTTGAATCGTAGAGAGAATGATCAGAGTGCTGGAGATACAAGGATTTACAGGTTATTTTGGCTTTATTCGTAGCCATCCTACGAGTGAAGTCAAAATGTTCTGGAAAGCCTTGTAGATTCAGTGCTATGGACATTCGCAGTAGATTTAACTGATTTTATTTAGGATTGTTATCTATTGGTTAAAAGTTGCTTAAATGTTAACCTTTTATAACGGCCCATTAACAGCTTAACTTAGCAGGACACTCTATCATGCCGGATTTTTCAGCGGATTTTAATATTGATCCTGAAATTATCTATCTGAACCATGCCGCTGTTGCACCTTGGCCAAAGATTACAGCGGAAGCTATTAAGTTATTTACTGTTCAGAACAGCCATCTGAGCGCTACATAGTCCGACCTGAATAAATCATAGCACATTGATTTATAAGGAAATATTGTCGAATTATGGGTGTTAAATTTGCAGGTTTTTGGTAAAATAAGCCTTATTACCTTGCAAATTTCCAGACCAAAATGAAGCCAGAGAAA
>JANELJ010000044.1 GCA_024511395.1 Gammaproteobacteria bacterium
CTGGGAATTAATCCACTGGAAACCATGACCCGTTCAACAGGCGCTGGACACTGATTTTCCTGATCATTACCTTAACCATGACACCTTTACGACGCTTAACGTCCTGGTTCAGTCAGCGAGTTAATGCTGCTTATGGTAAGCGGGTATCAGACTGGAACTGGATGATTATGCTTAGAAGAATGATTGGCTTGTACTGCTTTTTTTATGCCAGTGTTCATTTATGGATATTTCTCCAGTTTGACCTTATGTGGGACTGGGAATTTCTGTAGGAAGATTTACAGGAAAAACAGTATATTTTATTTGGTTTTATGGCCTACCTGATTACCTTATTATTGGCTCTGACCTCTTTTAATCGGGTTATACGCTGGATGGGCGGCGCTGGAAAACCCTGCATCTTCAGTGTGCCTGGTTAGTATACTGGTGCTGGTACACTACTAGATGCTGATTAAAGTAGGTGTTTATACTCCGCTGCCTTATACTATAATTATTACATTATTACTGCTGTACCGGATTGTGGCTTACTATGGATTGTTCTTTAGAAAGCCAAAAGACCTGGGAGAGATAGTTGCAGAGCGTTAAAAACAGCTTTACTCAAATAGTTCAGCAGGTAAGGCAACTTTGCTTTTGCTATTTACATCAAGGCAAACATGTACAGTCTGTATAACTGCTTTTAATTCATCCTGAGTATTATAAAACTGATATTCCAGCGCAAAAGAGTGTTCTCTTTTTTCAGTTAAGAATAGTTTAATAACAATGTTTTCATTTAAAGCAATGGGTGTTTTAAAATCCGCTTCAGTATGAACAATAGGCAGAATACGACCTGAATCCAGTATTCTGGAGATAGTATACTGTCGGCTGACCATCCAGTCTTCATAGGCATTATGCGCAAAATAAAAATAACGGGCATAAAATACTACGCCGGCCGCATCAATATCATGTATGCGGGTGCATAGTTTAGTTTCATAAAGTAATGCGACCATGTTTTATTTCCGGTGCTTCAATTAAAGTATCTTCCAGCCAGTATGCTGTGGCCAGTCCATGATGCAGTCCATTATTAACTGCGGCAGCTAAATAGCAGATCGGCCATAGTCCGTAAGCCGTTTCAATGGCAGAGGTAATAACTACTTCTATTCCACGAGACTGTGCAATCTGTGCCAGCTGCCAGCTTTTTATAATGCCACCGATCAGAGTGGGCTTCAAGACAATACGTTGTACGGGTAATAGTTTTAAGTCAGTAAGCTTATTAAGTGATTCATCCAGAGCGAGGCTTATTGATGTCTGTTTCTGTAATAAGCGGTAGTTCTGAATATTAAATTCTCTAAGTGGTTCTTCTATACTGTCAATTCGTTGTATATAAGATTTTAATTCACTATTAATAAAATCCAGGAACCACTGGCTCTGTGCAAGCGTCCAGCTTTTATTGCAGTCAAGTCGGATTCTGGTCTCTGGTTTAAGGCGTATTAATAAGGTTTTTAATTGCCTGGCTTCCTGTTCAACTGGTTGTATACCCAGTTTAAATTTAAGGCATTGAAAGCCCTGTTTTTCAATATGAGTTATATTTTTTGAGTTCTGTTGGTTTATATCACCCAGCATGGCATTAACCAGAATGCTTTTACTGGCATCAGGGTTTAGTAATTGTGCTAGGTTTTGTTTTCTGTATTGGCTGATCAGAGATAATATGGCTGTTTCCAGTGCAAAGCGGCTGGCAGGGTAGTGTGCAAGTTTATCTGGACAGCTTTCATCTATTGGTATGGCTTTAACTGTATCAAGTGTTTCTGTTAGTTGTAGCTGAGCTTCGGATATGGTTTCAGTTCCCATAGTATCAAGAAGGGCGCATTCCCCGCAAGCAATAAGTCCCTGTGCTGTAATTAGCTTTAGTATAAAACCCTGACGATAATGGAAATTGTGTGAGGCCGTATTCCATGGCTGTGTCAGCTTTATTTTATAGGACTGTAACTGATAGTGCTCCAGTTTAAAATCTGTTGTGCAGCTGACCAGTAAGGATTGTAATGATTGACTGAACATTAGGTATTAAAGATAAAGGCAGGCAGTAGTAATAAGGTATAGATAAGCTGTAATTGTGCTGTCTGTGCCAGTATCCGGTTTAACTGTGGAGAAATTTCCATACTGTAAAACTGACGAATAATCCTGTAGACCAGGGGCAGGCTTAAAAACGGCAGTAATATAAGTAAGGAATAAATACTGATTAAAGTCAGCAGTAACAGGTAAGGATAAATCAGCATAGCGGCATAAAGTAGTCTGGCGACTGGTCTGCCAATATAATGTACCAGAGTCAGTTTATTGACCTGTTCATCACCTTCCAGATCACGGTAATTATTAACCAGTAAAATAGCGGTAGCGATACTGCCAATGGTGCTGCCCATTAAAATGCTAAACAGGTTAATATCCAGGGTCTGTAAATAGTAGCTGCCGCCGACTCCGGCCAGGCCAAAAAAAATCAGTACAAATAATTCGCCAAAGGGTGAATAGGCAATGGGCTTTGGACCGGCTGTATAGGCATAACCGCAGAGTATGGAAATTAAGCCCAGTAGAATAATCGGCCAGCCGCCAATCCAGGCAAGGTAGATACCGCTGCTAAAGGCTATTATAAAACTCAGCACTGCGCCGGACTTAATCTGGCTGGCACTTAGCCAGCCCTGCTGTGTAGCACGTCTGGGGCCAAGCCGCTGATGAGTGTCTGCGCCTTTTTCAAAATCGGCGGCATCATTATAAAGGTTGGTGCCAATCTGAATACATAAAGCAGACAGTAGGGTCAGTAAAAAAATGCTTATGGAAAACTGTTGTTGATCATGCCAGGCCAGAGCTGAACCCAGTAATACCGGTGTTACAGAAATGGACAGAGTTTTGGGGCGTATGGCCAGCCACCATATAGTCAGTTTACCAAGCATAGTATGGATCAGGGGCGGCGTTTAAAACGGCTGAAATCAGGCGGGCGTTTTTCCACAAAGGCATTGCGTCCTTCCTGACCTTCTTCAGTCATATAAAACAGCGCCGTGGTATTGCCTGCCAGTTCCTGGATACCGGCCAGACCATCCGTATCGGCATTAAATGCGGATTTAAGAACCCGTAGGGCAGTAGGAGAATGCTGTAGCATTTCGCGGCACCAGCTAATGGTTTCCTGTTCCAGTTCTTTAAGAGGCACTACCGTATTGACCAGTCCCATATCCAGTGCCGCCTGAGCATCATATTGACGACACAGGAACCAGATCTCCTTGGTTTTTTTCAGACCAATAGTGCGGGCCATAATACCGGCACCCAGACCGGCATCAAAACTGCCGACCTTTGGGCCGGTCTGACCAAAATGGGCATTATCGGCAGCAATCGTTAAATCACAGATTAAATGCAGTACATGTCCGCCGCCTATGGCATAACCGGCCACCATGGCCACAATGGGTTTGGGCAGGGTGCGGATCTGCCGTTGCAGTTCTAGCACATTGAGATGGTTAATACCCTGTTGATCTTTATAGCCGCCGTCCTCACCGCGGATTTTCTGATCGCCGCCGGAACAGAAGGCCAGGTCGCCGGCACCGGTTAAAATAATCACCCCGATACTATTGTCGTAATGGGCATGATGAAAGGCTTCAATCATCTCACTGACGGTTTCAGGCCTAAAGGCATTGCGTACCTGCGGCCGATTAATGGTTATTTTGGCAATACCGGCAGTGTCATCTGTGCCATGCTCGTAGAGTATATCGGTAAAATTATAGTCGCTAACGGTATTCCAGCTCATATTTGTTATCCGGTTTGTGATGCTTCACAAGCATGTATTCAGGAGTTAAGTTTGACTGTGGCATTTTACACTAGTTTGAGCATCGATAATAACTTCTATAAGCGTGAAACCGTTTTGCCTGAAGGTTTCTGTCAGTTGCTCTAATTCAGATACCTGAGTGATACGGATATAATTGAGCTGATATAAGTCAGCACAATACCTGAATTCCAGAGCGGTATCCGTTTGCCATAATTTTTCAAATTCATTGAGTTGATAGGGCGGCAGATAATTAAAAATTCCTCCGCCGTGGTTATTGAGCAGAATAATGGTTCCATTATAACCCTGTTTCTGAATCTGTCTGAGCATAAGCAGACCGTTCATATCATGAAAAAAGCTGAGATCACCCAGCACTGCTACACCATAGTGCTCAGGGTGAGCGGCCAGCAGACCGGCAAAAGTGGAGATATTCCCATCAATACCGCTGGCCCCCCGGTTAGCATAGAGCCTGAGGTTTTTATCGCCGCTATTAGTGTGGCTAATAAAGGTATCAAAATCCCGTATAGCCATGGAATTACCGCTGAAAATTAATAACTGTAGCGGAATGGCCTGCAGCAGAGTATTAATGATATGGCCTTCAAACAGTTGGTCAGTGTTTAAGGCCCGGTTAATTCTGTTTTCTGCCTGCTGTTCTGCATCCTGCCATTGTGTGAGCCAGTGGCTGTCTGGATTTCGGGTGACTAAAGGCAGTAAAGCCTGACAAAATGCTTTGGGCAGAGTATTGACCACTTGTTTCTGAGTATGCAGAGGATCAAGACAATCGCCATAGGAACTGACTATGATCCGCTGACAGTTCTGCTGCTGCAGGTATTGCTGCAGTTTTTTAGACAGGGGAAACTGACCCAGGTGAATAATCCATTGAGGTGACTGCCCGTTAAAATTAGCTTTATCCAGAAAAGTATCATAATTCATCAGAAGCAGCCGGCTGCGTTTTGCCCTCAGTCGTAATCCGGAGAGAGGATCAATCAGTACCGGGCAGTTAAGCTTTTCAGCAAGAGAGGATAGAACAGGCTGTAAATTGTCTTGTTCTTCAGGTGTTAACCGACCGCAAATTATCAATCCGGGGTGATTATCGAGCAGAGTCTGAACTGCTTGTAGTGTAGACTGGCTGACTGGTGGTGGGGCAGATGTATCAGGAGGAGCGGGATGTTCTGACTTTAAAATATCCAGTCCCAATTGTTCAATAGTCTTATTTAATTGTTCGGTATTAGTTTCCTGAGGCAGTAAAGGCTCTCTTAAAGGAATATTAATATGTACCGGTCCCGGTTTGGCAAAGAGGCTTTTACTATAAGCCAGATCGATGGTTTCTTTAAGATAGCCATTATCCAGAAATTTCTGTTGCGGATGCTTCAGGGGAATATATACCCGTACATTGGAACCGAATAGGAATGCCTGATTAATGGTCTGGTTTGCGCCGCAGTTCTGTAGTTCATCGGGCCGGTCTGCAGAGAGCAGGAGCAGCGGTGTATAGGAATAACTGGCTTCAATAACAGCAGGCAGCCAGTTGGCGACCGCCGTACCGGAAGTGCAGATCAGCAATACCGGATGTCCGCTGGCCTGAGACAGGCCCAGGGCAAAGAACGCCGCACTGCGTTCATCAATGTCGATCCAGGTTTTAATTGCAGGATGCTTTTCACAGGCCAGAGCCAGTGGTGTAGAGCGTGAACCCGGTGATATGACCGCCTGACTGATATTATGCCGACTACAATAGTGAATCAGACTGAAAGCCCACTGGTAATTTAAGGTGCCGGTCTGTTCATTCAACTTATAACATCTCCAGAATAGTCTGCATTTTTAATTCGGTTTCCTGCCATTCTATCTCGGGGTCTGATTCCCTGATCAGTCCGGCTCCGGCATATAAATGGGCCTGTTCACTATTGAGCAGGGCGCATCTTAACATGACGGAAAGTTCACCATTCATCTGAGCATCAAGCCAGCCGAAAGCACCGGAATACCAGCCTCTTTGATAGCCTTCATGGGCTAATAACCACTGTTGCGCCTGCAGTGCCGGGAAACCGGCAATGGCGGGAGTCGGGTGCAGGGCTTTGATAATATCAAAGACATCGTATTGTTCCTGCAATACGCCCTCTATAGGCGTTTCCAGATGGTACATATTATGCAATTTCATTAAATAAGGTGAGCAGGACATTTTCAGACTGTGGCAGAGTGGATCAAGGTGCTGGTATATGTCCTGGGCAATAAAACGGTGTTCTTTAAGCAGTTTGTGGTATTCCGGATTATCCTGATCCGTCGGTAGCAGGCGGGGTGGATTGGCATCCTGCTGCGGGCTTTTTAAAATGGTTCCGCCAATGGCCTCGCTTTTAATAACAGCATCCTGTAGATGGATCAGTCGTTCCGGAGAGGCGCAGACCAGCCTAGTGCCTTTGCTTAAAAATGACAAAACCGTACAGGCAGGATAGTATCGGCTCAGTTTGTCTGTCAGTTTTGCAAGAGAAACCTCCTGTGCAAGCCTAACCCATTGCTGACGACTGGTGACCAGTTTATCAAAATGCCCCTTCTGAATTTCATCCAGAGCCTCCTGGCTCAGCTTTTGCCATGCCTGCTTATTGTTGCTCCTGGTACTATGATAGTTCTCGGTAGTATTATTATTTTTATAGATTTTGCTGTTTGCTGATGTTCTGTGTTCAGCATTTAAAGGTACGACATCGGGTTGAGTAGCTGACTGATATGACAGGTATTGGTTTAATAGTGTTTTTATATTTTTAAATTCATCTTTAAGCTGATTTTCCTGCCTGGCTGAATGGATAGTCATATTAAACTGCAGAAATTTGCCGGCAGGTGTGGTTTTTATCAGTATGCGCGGGAACTGCAACAGGGTATTGGGTATATTTTGCCAGTCACCAGTCATAGGATCATTTTCATCAAAGGCAAAAGCAATAAAGGCCAGCGGAGCAGATGAAGCAGGATAATGCCAGTTGTCCTGTAATTGCTTAAACTGCCTTTTTAAGCTTTCCAGACGCTGAGTACCGGAAGCTCTGATACTCATCATTTCTCCCAGTCCCAGAAGGCAGGTCTGATCATCTGGTTTGTTTATAAAAAAATGTTCCAGATCCTCCACGGGTGTAACAGGGAAGTGATTGTCCAGTCTGGTTTCAATGGTCAGGTAGCGGCCAGCCGGAAAATCAGTATCCAGTACCTTCTGTAGGGCCTGTTCCAGAGATTCTTCCACTGTATGCATTAACGTATTAATCATGTCAGGAATTATAAACCTAAAAGGATCACAGTGGAAACAGACTCAGAGCTATCAGTGAACAGAATTTGTTATAAATAACTGACTATTTTTTAAGCAAAAAACGTTTCTTTTTGTAACAAAACAGCTAGATTGACTTAGATCAATGTTATATGAAGGATATCTCTTTATATTTCTCTCTATGCAAAAGTGTGTCATATGCCACACCAACCGTTGTATATGACGACCGGTGTGCTAGTAGTATATGTCATATTCTTACTCAAGATGTGCATAAGTAAGAATATTTTTAAACAAGAAAAAAAGGTGCAAAACATGAAAAAAGTAAGCAAGAGCGTAGTCTCGTTGCTGGCTGGTGTCAGTATTGCCTGTGGGGCAATATCCACTGCTTCTGCGTCTTCTCTTGAAGATGTTATGAAAGCCAGAGGGCTGACTCAAAAGGATCTGCTGGCCGCAGCAAAAACTTATACACCGACCGGTGGCCGTGATGAATATCTGGCTTTCAGCTCCGGTGGTCAAAGTGGGCAGGTTATGGTCTACGGTATTCCTTCCATGCGTATTTTAAAATACATTGGTGTATTTACACCGGAGCCATGGCAGGGTTATGGTTTTGATGATGAATCCAAAGCGGTTCTGAAACAGGGCCAGATAAACGGTAATATTACCTATGGTGATACTCACCACCCGGCTTTATCTGAAACCGATGGTGAATATAATGGTAAGTACCTGTTTATTAATGACAAAGCCAATCCTCGTATTGCTTTAATTGATTTACATGATTTTGCAACCAAGCAGATTGTTGTCAATCCGGTATTCAAGTCTTCTCATGGTGGTGCGTTTGTTTCTCCAAATACAGACTATGTCATCGAAGCTGCTCAGTACCCGGCTCCTTTTGAAAACAACTATGTGCCTTTAGAAGAGTTCAATGATAAATACCGTGGTGGTATGACTTACTGGAAGTTTGATAAAAAAGAAGGTCGTTTAGACCCTGCAAACTCCTTTACTGTTATGGCGCCTCCATATAGTCAGGATTTATCTGACTTTGGTAAAAAAGCCAGTGATGGCTGGTCCTTTACTAACTCCTTCTGTTCCGAACGTTATGTCGGTGGTATTGAAAAAGGACGCCCACCATATGAAGCGGGCTGTTCTCAGAAAGATACTGACTTCCTGCACGTAGTGAACTGGAAAAAAGCGGAAGAGCTGGTTAAAGCCGGTAAAGCCGTTAAAATTAACGGACACAATGTTCTGCCCATGGATGTTATGGTCAAGAACAATGCTCTGTTCCTGATCCCTGAGCCTAAGAGTCCACACGGCGTTGATGTTTCTCCAGACGGTAAGTACATCATTGTTTCCGGTAAACTGGACAGCCATGCTTCTGTGTATTCTTTTGCTAAAATCAAAAAAGCAATTGATAACAAGAAATTTGAAGGCAAAGATGCTTACGGCATTCCAATTATTGGCATGAAAGATGCGATTCACAAGCAGGTTGAATTAGGTCTTGGGCCTCTGCATACACAGTATGACTCCAAGTCATGCGTAGTTTATACTTCTCTGTATGTTGATTCTATGGTCGCCAAGTGGGACTACTGTGTTGGTAAGGTGTTGGATAAGATTTCTATCCACTATAACATTGGTCACCTGGTAACAATGGAAGGTGATTCTGTTTCTCCAGATGGTAAATACCTGGTTGCTCTGAACAAGCTGGCTATTGACCGTTTCAACCCTGTTGGTCCTCTGCATCCTCAGAACCATCAGTTGATTGATATCTCCGGCGATAAAATGCAGTTACTGTATGATATGCCAGTTCCTCTGGGTGAACCACACTATGTTGTAGCTATTAAGGCAGACAAGCTTAAGCCTGCAGTTCGCTACAAGTCTGGCTGGAATACTCGTACAGACAAGCGTTCCAAGTTCAAAACCCGTGCGGGTCGTGAAAAAACTACTCGTACTTGTGATGCTAATGGTAACTGTCGTGTAGTCGTAATGGGTACTACCATCCGTTCACACATTACTCCAGAAACCATTGAAGCAGAAGTTGGTGATACTATCGAACTGCATCTGACTAACCTGGAACGTGCAGAAGATGAAACTCACGGTTTCGCTATCTTTGCTCACAATGTGAACCTGTCTCTTGAGCCTGGTGCAACTATCAGTGCAACCTTCAAGGCAGAAAAAGAAGGTGTATTCCCATACTACTGTACTGAATTCTGTTCAGCACTGCACCTGGAAATGGAAGGTTATCTGTTAGTTAAACCTAAGGGCTACAAAGCGAAAGCAGGTAGTGTGAAGGAAGGTCAGTCTTATACTAAAGCTGACTACGAAAAACAGGTTAAAACCAATAACGATACTCAGGCAGTCATTAATTCAGTGGTTGGTTACATCACCAGCTCTAATTATAAAGACTTCCCTGAAGTGGTGGCACTGGTTGAAGATGCAACAGACCAGTTAGGTTTTGCGGATGAAGCTAAGAAGAAAGCCGAAGCTGCAGCTGCTAAGAGTGACTGGCAGAATGCGACACTCTGGGCTGGCCAGCACTGGCAGTATCAGGTTAAAGCTGCAGACATTGGTCTGAGAGCTAAGACCTACCTGGAAGAACATGGTGCAAAAGTTATTAAAAAATAACTCTTAACTATGGAAAGTCCAGAAGAGGGGGAACATTTGTTCCCCCTCTTTGGTTTGTATTAGTTTAAAATACAAAATTATGGATACAATTTGAGCTTTTATATGATATCTTTTGTGATGTTAGGCACTGAAAATGGTTGATTCAGGTCATATCATTCAGGTATATTCATGTAGGCCTGATTCAGGGTAGAAGAATTTCTTCCTGTCCTGTGATTAATGAATCATTATTTAATAGACTAAAGTTTAGAGTTTCAGATCCCCCAAAAAACAGTTGACAAAAATTCGGCAGCATTGCTGCCTTCAGTAAGAAAAAACAAACTTCTGGAGGCCGCAATGCACACCAAAGGATACAGCAATATCCCCGGTGAACTGTTTTATTACATAACATTTTTAACCCGAGCGCTGGTCGATTGAGCCCATGTTCAATCAGTTAAAAAATGCCCGGGGCATGAAACAGACCTGGCAGAAAACCCGGAAGGTGTTACATCGATGGGTACACATTATTGCTCTGGGGTATATTATACCTCAATTGCGGGCTAT
>JANELJ010000247.1 GCA_024511395.1 Gammaproteobacteria bacterium
GGGTGTCCCTTGATGAAGTTTCGACAGCAGGGAGGCTGTCGAAAAGCATCCATGGACGGATTCACGGCGGCTTCAGCAAGGGATACCCTGTTCCTGTTACGGACTATCGGTTAACTGAGGTAATCAATAAATTTTAAATGATTCTCCTTTTTGGGGGAGCTGAAACTCTAAACTTTAGTTTTATTATCATTTTAAAAATTATAGCAAAATACAGGATGACATATGACCATAAAAGCAAAATTGTTATTAATAGCAGAAATTATAGCGCTTTCCCTGTTGTTATCTGTTTTTTCTATGACAACCTTAAATAACTTGGCAGCCACCCAAAGCATAAACAATCAATTATTGTCCGACATGCTGATGCTCAGACGAAATGAAAAAGATTATGCCTTGATGCAAAACCATGGGTGCGACATAATTCAGTGACTGGCACACCTGATTCAGCTTCTTTCAGAATGCCGATGATCTGAGATTCTGTAAATCTGGACTTCTTCATTGTAGGTTCTCCTCATTAATAATTTAATGGAAAATTCTACTTATGAAAAGAATTATTTTTCGGGGGGATTACCGGTAAGGAGATTTTAAATAATATTGAGCAACTCAAAACAGCCAGTGATCAAATGAATACCTTATCCCAGAATATGGAAGGAATTGTTAAGAATTTTTCAGTTTAAAATAGACTATCAACTTTTACCTACAGCAATAAAGTCAATTATTGATTAAAGTAACACAGAATTAGTCACTTTTTTAATTGATTTTACGTTTAAGGTTAAAGTAAAGCATGAACACCCCCCAGGCCCATGGCGGTCAACTCGTTAATTTCCTGGTAGACAGCCAGGCAGCAGAAGAATTAAAAAACTATTCTCAGGACTATCCTGCCATTACTCTGACTCAGAGGCAATTATGCGATCTGGAATTGCTGGTTAATGGCGCTTTCTCTCCCCTGCAGGGTTTTATGAATCAGCCGACCTAGCAGTCGGTTATAGAAACCAGCCGTCTGCCAGACGGATTATTATGGCCCATTCCCATTAACCTGGATATCAGTGCCCAACTGGCTGAACAGCTAAAACCCGGGGATAAACTGGCTTTAAGAGATTCAGAAGGCTTTACCCCTGCGATTTTAATTGTTGAAGATATCTGGCAGGCGGATAAAAAAGCAGAAGCTGAAGCCGTGTACGGCACCACCTCTGAAATGCACCCCGGTGTCGATTATCTGTATAACCAGACCGACGAGTTTTATGTCAGCGGTAAGGTACTGGGTATTGAACTGCCCCAGCATTTTGAATTTGAAAGCCTCTGGTCCAATCCGCAGGAATTAAGAAAGCTGTTTAATAAAAGATGCTGGAACAAGGTGGTGGCTTTTCAGACCAGTAAGCCCATGCACCGGGTTCACCGTGAGATTACTCTGGCTGCGGCCAAAGAGGCACAGGCCAATATACTGATCCACCCTACAGTAGGCATGACCAAACCCGGTGATCTGCATTATTATGCCCGGGTACATTGTTACCAGGCCATAATGAAATACTTTCCTGCCAATATGGCGGCGATGTCCCTGTTGCCCATGGCCATGCGTATGGCCGGCCCCAGAGAAGCCCTCTGGCAGGCTATAGTAAATAAAAACTACGGTTGTTCCCATATTATTATTGGCCCGGAACATGCTTCTCCACCCAGACATAATGGCGGCAGTGACGCTTATTACAGTCAGTACGCCTCACAGGAAGCCGCCTTAAAGCATCAGGAAGAGCTGGGTATTCAGATTATTACACTGGAAGAAACCCGTTATATTAAGGAGCAGAAAAAATTTCTGCCCATGTCCAAAATCCTTGAGCAAAACCTGGAAAGTGAATTACTCAGTGACAACGAGGTCAAAACCCGGCTCTATTCAGGACAGAACATTCCTGACTGGTTCAGCTACCCCAAAGTTTTAAAAGCACTTAGTAATGCCTACCCTTCCCGGTGCAAACAGGGCTTTACCCTGTTTTTTACCGGCCTGTCCGGCTCCGGCAAGTCCACCCTGGCCAAGATCATTTATGCCAAGCTAATTGAACTGGGTACTCGTCCTATTACACTTTTAGACGGTGATATTGTGCGTCATAATTTATCCAGCGAACTGGGCTTTTCTAGAAAAGACCGCAATATCAATATCCGCCGTATTGGTTTTGTGGCCAATGAGATCACCAAAAACGGTGGGGTGGCTATCTGCACCCCCATTGCGCCGTACACTCAGATGCGCCGGGAAGCCAGGGATCTAATTGAACAGCACGGTGCCTTTATCGAAATCCATGTCGCCACACCTCTGGAAGTCTGTGAAGACCGTGACCGCAAGGGTTTATACGCCAAGGCACGGGAAGGTGTTATACCTGAGTTTACCGGTATCAGCGATCCCTATGAAGTACCCGAAAACCCGGAAATAAGAATCGATACCAGCAGTCTGTCTGCCATGGAAGCTGCCCAGGAAATTTACCTGCACCTATTCCGGGAAGGTTTTATTGATACCACAGAAGACTGTAATAGTATTTTTTAACGCTTAGGTACACTGAATAATTGAAAAAATGGAATAATAAATGGCAAAAATTGATGTATTTAATGGTGATGCTGATGGTATCTGCGCCCTGTTGCAACTCAGACAGGGGCAAACTAAAGAGCCATCCCGGCTAATCACCGGTATTAAACAGGATATACAATTACTCAAACAGGTCACGGCACAAAACGGCGACCAGGTGACCGTGCTGGACATTTCCCTGGATAAAAACAGAGAAGATCTGTTGCAAATTCTCAATGCCGAAGCTGAAGTATTTTATTGTGACCATCACTTTTATGGTGAAATGCCGGAACACTCTAATTTAAAAACCCAAATAAATACTGAGCCGTATATCTGTACCAGTTTATTAATCAACCAGTATCTGGATAATAAACATTACCTGTGGGCTGTCACCGGCGCTTTTGGTGATAACCTGAACAAAAGTGCTCAAAGCCTGGCACAACAGCATCAGTTAAGTACTGAACAATCAGAGACATTGCAGGAACTGGGTATACTGCTTAATTATAATGGTTATGGTGCCAGTATTGAGGATTTACATTTTCATCCGGCTGAACTTTTTAAACAGCTCCTGCCCTATCCAGATCCATTTGAGTTTATCAATGATCCCCAATCTGCTTTTATCACCCTTAAACAGGGATACCAGGAAGATTCTGCTCATATTAACAGCTTAAGCAGTGGATACGAAACTGATAAGGTCGCCCTGTTTATTTTACCCGATGCACCCTGGGCTCGACGTATGAGTGGTATTTTCAGTAATAATCTGGTCAACCGCTATCCGGATCGTGCCCATGCCGTTCTGACACATAATAAACAGGGCGGCTATTTAATCAGTGTTCGTGCGCCATTAAATAATAAAACCGGAGCTGATGAATTATGCCGTCAGTTTGATACTGGCGGTGGCCGTCAGGCAGCAGCCGGTATTAATCATTTACCTGTTGAGCAATTGAAGCTTTTTATTGAGCGCTTCTCACA
>JANELJ010000248.1 GCA_024511395.1 Gammaproteobacteria bacterium
TGCGTATAGTTTATGCGTATTTAAAACCAAGGTCAATAATGTGCATCTGAAAGATGTGTGGACAGCTATCATTTGATGTATTTGTGCTTTGGGTGTTTTGAACGATTGTACTTCAGTTAATATAATTGACGCGGGACGGTCTATAATACTCCTACTTTATGCCAATAAAACCCAAACTTTCTCCATACTTGAAAAGAGTCAAAAAAAATGCTATATTTAGGTCTTTATTTGTATTTTTATGAATGTTTGAGGTTTATAATGAAACAAGTACTGTCTAGCTGCTATGTAAGTATTTCAGAACTAAAGAAAAATCCTACTGCTCTTCTAAATGAAGCTGAGGGTTCTCCTATTGCTATTCTCAATCACAATATTCCAGCCGCATATTTAATTCCAGCTGAAACATATGAATGGCTTATGGATAAACTAGAAGATGCCGAATTAGCTCAAATAGTTGCTGATCGTATGAATGAAAAAGATGAGGCTATAGAAGTAGATCTTGATGAGCTATAAAATAAAATTTCTGCCTAGTGCACTTAAAGAATGGAAAAAACTTGCGCCCCCCATTCAGGCGCAATTTAAGAAAAAACTAAAAGAAAGATCAACAAACCCACGAAATGAAGCTAGCCAATTAAGAGGTTTTAAAGATGTTTATAAAATTAAACTTCGGTCAGTGGGGTATCGGTTAGTTTATGAAGTAAACGATGATGACATTGTTGTATATGTAATTGCAGTGGGAAAAAGAGAGCGTGGTTTGGTATACAGCAAAGCGGAAGAACGAAATAGGCATAACATATATGTGCCTTTAATTGTCAATAGGCAAAAAATATTATAAAGAAAAAAGATATTAGGGGACACCCATAAAATAGTCCCCATAAAAAATCGATAAATTATGGCTGTCCTGTAATACTATAAGCTCTGATACTTACGCCCTGCCTATAAGTTGTTTGCCTGAAAGTGATCCAGGATGTTGGTTTTACAGATAATATTATATGTTCAATAAAATTTTTAACAATTTAAGTTTGACCATTAATGTTCAAATCTGGGCGAACAGAATAAAAGCGACTGAAATAAATTCTGGCAACATATATAATGAAAAGTCATTTATAGCGATAAAGAAAAATACTAAGGGTGAAGAAATAGTTACTGTTATTGGCAGCAGCGCAGAGTTATTAAAAAATGATTCAGGTATAAAAGTTATTAACCCCTTTTCTCACCATTAATCGTTATTCACCCAATGGAGAAATTAGAAGGTGGCTTAACTCAAATTGAGTTTAGAGCTTTTAAGGAGCAGGCATTAGGGGCGGGTTCAAGAGATTCTGTAGTTTACCTAGGGCCTGAACTCAGCATTTATAATTTTGATTATGATGATATTAAAAAAAAATCAAAAAGAGCCTTAAATTTCGTCCAGGGCTGATAGTGTCCGGAAAAAGGCTCTTTAAGATCGGGTTTTTAAGATTTACTGATCCTTGGCAAAATCAAAGGAATCATAGTAAAACTGTTCTTTTTTCATACCCTTGTCCTGAAAACTGCTTTCAGCCGCTTTGATCATGGCCGGTGGGCCGCAGGCATAAATGTCAAAAATGGACAGATCATCAAAATCACTCAGTACAGCATCGTGGACATAACCGGTTCGGCCATTCCAGCTGTCATCGGCTTCTGACAGTACTGGAACAAAATGAATATTGTCGTGTTCGGCGGCACACTGTTCGGCCAGATCACGCATATACAGATCGCCTTCGGTGCGAACCCCCCAGTAAAGATAAATGGGGCGGGTGTCCTGTTCTGACAGGATGTGTTCAATAATGCCTTTGAGGGGCGCAAAGCCGGTACCGCCAGCGATCATGAGTATTTCATCACGGGTATCTTCCCGGTAAAAGAAACTGCCGTGGGGGCCTTCAATACGCAGCAGGTCTTTAGGCTGCATGGTATTGAATACCCTGGAGGTAAACTGCCCACCTTCCACCAGACGGACATGCAGTTCCAGAAAGTCATCATTATGCGGTGCATTAGCAATAGAAAAACTGCGGTGCCGGCCGTCTTCTAGCAGAATATCAATATACTGTCCCGGCAGAAACTGCAGGCGTTCAGAGGCAGGCAGTTTAATCAGTAATTGCATAACATCATCTGTCAGGCGATTCATTTCGTGAACACGGCAGGGCAGGGTTTTAATTTCAACAGCCTGGCCCAGATCCACTTCGTCAACTTCAATGACCAGTTCGCTATCCGGTTTTGCTTCGCAGAACAGCGCCAGATTTTGTTCTACATCACTGTCTTCAAGCGCAATCGGTGGTTCGTCATAGGAGACGCTGCCCTGCAGAATTTTACCTTTACAGGCACCGCACGCGCCGTTGCGGCAGCCATAGTGCAGGTTGACTCCCTGTCTTAATGCGGCATCCAGAACCGTTTCTCCGGATTCAACATAAAACTGATGTTCACTGGGCTGTATTTGAACTCGATGACGCATAACGGACCTCTATAATAATTACTGATATTCTGCCCTTATTTGGGCATAGCTCAGGCATAGCCCTCTGATTCTAATGAAAATAAGAGATATAAGCAGGATGCAAGAATATATCTCATTTTGGATAGGATGAAAAGAATAAGCGGCAAAAAATAAAGAAAAAAATGCTCTGGACGCCAATTATAGTATAACTTGAGGTATTACCAGGGAATATAGTCTGTTATCAGGAGTTTATTATGGAAACTGCACTGAACGGTGTTAATAATTTAAATGAGTTAAATCGGTTAAAAAGTGGCCTAAAAGAGTCACTAGTGGAAAATAATCTGAATCCCTATAAGGGCGCAGTCAGAAAAGAGTCAACTTCCGGCGATTCTTTGTCCATTGGCATAATGACCCCGGAAAAAACCCAGGCTATTTTAAACCGTGAACTGGCCGACAAGTTGGAATAGCGTTTTAAAGAGGAAGGTATTGACCTTAAAGGGCTGAAAGCTGAAGATTTTACGACGCAAAAAGTGTTTGACCGGATTATGAATTTTGTATCCGCACGTGTTCTGTCGGAACAGGACAGTGATAAGCAGCAGGAACTCATGCAGCAGGCAAGGGCCGGGGTTGAACGGGGTTTTGCTGAAGCCAGCGGACAGTTATCCATGCTGAGCCGTTTTTCCCGTTCAGAGAGTACTCGGGTTGAGATCCTCACTAATGAAGGTGACAGGATTCTGGTTGATCTCTTTAAGAGCCAGTCTGCTGAGCAGCAAACCCGTCTGCAGCAATCAGAAGACGGCAATAGTTTCAGCAGGATTCTTCTGCTATGCTGGATGCTCTGGTACAGCAGATTAAACAGTTCAGAGGTGCTGAAAGTGTAGTCGCAGATACAGAAAACAGCATAGTTATCGGCTGAGCGAACTAGTTTCTTTCCTGTTCACTGTCCCAATGTTTCTCTCGTTCCCACACTCCTGAGTGGGAACGAAGCTGGAAATCACACCTCTTCATTTTTCCCTTTCCCGTTAAAAAGTGTTATACCTTTATATA
>JANELJ010000249.1 GCA_024511395.1 Gammaproteobacteria bacterium
TAGATAGTGATTATTCACAGATATTCTTGTTTAATTTAGGATTATACCGGCCAGAAAGCTCAATTTATGACCCCAGACGAATATTGTCAGGAAAAAACCCAGCAAAGCAGCTCCAGTTTCTATTACAGTTTTCTATTCCTGACCCCGCAGCAGCGTCAGGCTATGACCGCCCTGTATGCCTTTTGCCGTGAAGTAGACGATGTGGTGGATGAATGTTCTGATCCACAGGTGGCTGCCAGCAAATTGAACTGGTGGCGTCATGAAGTTAATGAACTCTTTAATGGTCAGCCTAATCATCCCGTTGCCAGAGCCTTACAGAACAGTATCAAACATTACCCATTGCAACAGGATTATTTTCAGGAACTGATAACAGGCATGGAAATGGATCTGCACACCAGCCAATATCCTGATTTTAATGCGCTTTCACTTTACTGCTATCGAGCCGCCGGTGTAGTGGGTTTATTAACCATTGAAATCCTAGGTTACCAGAATAAGCAGACCATAGAATACGCCAAAAAACTGGGAACCGCTTTACAGTTAATTAATATCCTGCGGGATGTTAAAGAAGATGCTCTGCGTGGTCGATTTTACATCCCTCAGGATGAGCTAAAACGCTTTGAGCTGTCAAATAATGATCTGGCTACCGGTAAAAGCAGCACCAGAACTCTTGAACTGTTCAAATTTCAGGCTCAACGAGCAGAGCAGTTCTATCAGGATGCCTTCAAGGCACTGCCGCCTGAAGATCGTTATGCTCAGCGTACCGGTATTATTATGGCGGAAATTTATTACACCCTATTAAAAAAAATACAGCACAAAAACTACCCAGTTCTGGAACAGAGAGTGAAAGTGGCCAAACTAAAAAAACTTTGGATAGCCTGGCGTACCGCCCGCCGTGAATACCGTTTAAACCTCAAGAAGCAGCCTTGAGCCAGGAAAATAAAAGCCATGAACCAAGACAGCCAGACGTGCTCTTCAACCGTACATATTATCGGTGCTGGCTGGAGTGGACTGACCTGTGCCGTAACTCTCGCCCAGGCCGACATCCCAGTTCAGCTTATTGAAGCGGCACCCCAGGCCGGCGGTCGTGCCAGAACCGTTCAGTACAGAAAAAGTTTTCCTGATACCCTGCTCGATAACGGCCAGCATATTATGCTGGGTGCCTATCACCACACTTTAAAACTGTTTAAACAACTGGGTATTAAGGAACAGGATGTTTTACACCGACAATCCTTAAATCTGGTTTTATATTCACCCCACTCTCCTGTTATCCAGCTAACAGCACCCGCACTACCAGCACCACTGCATCTAATTATTGCCATGCTGACATTTAAAAATATTAGCTTAAAAGACCGTTTAAAACTGGTTTTAATGTTAGTACGGATCCGTATAAAACAGTTTATACTAACGGAAGACTGCTCAGTGGCAGAACTTTTGAACCATTATTCTCAATCTCCACTACTCATTGAAGCCTTATGGGAACCCTTATGCCTGGCCACCATGAACACCCCCATAAAAGAAGCTTCTGCCCGGGTTTTCCTTACGGTTCTGGAAAAAAGCTTTAACCACAGCCGACAGGATTCGGATTTATTATTTTTTAAAAGCAATCTGTCTTCTGTATTTGTAAATAAGGCACTCAATTATATCCGTCAGCATCAGGGTGAAATCCTGTTCAATCACCGGATTAAAAATATTGAACTGCAAACTGATACACTTTCTTCGAATACCTTTATCATCCATACCAGTAAGCAGACAATAAAGTCCAGCACTCTGGTACTAGCAACACCGGCTTATATTACTGAAAAACTGCAAGGCCAGATTTTTAACCTGAAACCGGAACAAAGCAAACTGAAATTTACTTACCAGCCTATCTGTACCATCTATCTTCAGTATCCGGAACACATTAAATTTGAGCAGGTTATGACCGGTTTTTTTGGTATCTTAAGTCAGTGGGCCATTGATCATCGTATTAATAAGCAACCCGGTCTAATTGCAGTGGTTATCAGCAGTTCGGGCAGACATCTGCAGCTTCCTGAAGAACAACTTGTGGACACCATTCATAATGAACTGAAACTGGTACAGTCGGATTTACCTTTATGGCAGGACTACCAAGTGGTTATAGAAAAAAAAGCCACCTTTAACTGTACGGTTAATATTAATACTATTCGCCCGGACTTTAAGACCTCTCACAAACAATTATTTCTTGCCGGAGACTATACCCGTACGGACTATCCGGCAACACTAGAAGGGGCTGTTATAAGTGGAATGCAGGCAGCACAGCATATTATTGAACAGCGGAAACGGTAAAGTACTTTACCCACTATCAAAATATGTCTAAAATCTTTTATTCATACATCATAGATCTTAAAGGAAATTATCAATGTACGATTACTCTGCACCTGAACAATTATTAAAGGATCGTGTACTTCTTGTTACCGGTGCAGGTGACGGCATTGGTAAGGCCGCTGCCAAAGCCTATGCCCAGCATGGTGCTACCGTTATATTACTGGGCAAAACCATAGAAAAACTGGAGCATGTTTATGATGAAATTGAACAGGCCGGTAATCCTCAGCCTGCTATTTATCCCATGAACCTTGAAGGTACCAGTGCAAAAGACTACCAAGACATGCAGATGACTCTGGATAAAGAGTTTGGACATCTGGACGGTATTCTGCACAATGCTGCACTGTTAGGCAGCCTGATGCCCATTAGCCAGTATGATATGGAACACTGGTCAAAGGTAATGCAGGTTAATCTTAATGCACCCTATATGCTAACCCGAATGTGCCTACCATTACTGGAAAAATCCGATGCTGCCTCTGTGGTGTTTACAACCGATGATGTGGGAATTAAAGGTAAGGCCTATTGGGGTGCCTATGCCATCAGCAAGGCGGCCACTAATAATATGATGCAGATCCTGGCCGATGAAATGGAAGCCAATACCAATATTCGCTTTAACTGCATTAACCCCGGCAAAGTGGCAACCACTATGCGCTCCAAGGCCTACCCTGGAGAAAACCCCAATACCATTGCCCAACCGGCAGATATTATGAATGCTTATTTATACTTAATGGGAGTGGACAGTAAAGATATTAATGGTCAGATTATTAATGCTCAATAATAGCTTTGAAGTTTAAAATAATGGTAACTACTCAGCGTGTTTAGATTTTGTGCCAGTTCAAGGCATTTTCGCACGGAAAATGTGAGCGTATATCAATACGTGACCATTTGAGTACGAAAATAACGCCGAAATGGTGCAAAAGATGAATATGCTGAGTAGTTACAATTAGTGAACCGTGCAAAGCTGTGAAATATCCTGCTTGAACATATCATGGATTAAAATAGGTTTTTCTACACCAAAGCCCTGGGCATAATCCACACCCAGCTCTTTAAGCACCTGCAGAATATCATCATTTTCTACATATTCAGCGACGGTTTTCATGCCCAGAAAATGTCCAATTTCGTTAATGGATTTAACCATGGCACGGTCTT
>JANELJ010000250.1 GCA_024511395.1 Gammaproteobacteria bacterium
TGAATTATTTTGTTTACCTCGGAGTAACAGGGGCCGGGTGTCCCTTGATGAAGTTTCGACAGCAGGGAGGCTGTCGAAAAGCATCCATGGATGGATTCACGGCGGCTTCAGCAAGGGATACCCGGTTCCTGTTACGGACTATCAGTTAACTGAGGTAATCAATAAATTTTAAATGATTCTCCTTTTTGGGGGAGCTGAAACTCTAAACTTTAGATATTAAATATATAGGTTAATAATTTATGGATAAGCAAAGAAACCCGGGTGTTTCCCGTGATAACAGTATATCGGATGAAGGCCTTGAGCGGTTGGAAAAACATCTTAAAGGTGGAACAAAAATGACTCAAATGGTTCTGGAACAATGGATTAAGCGCTATGGTGAACCTGCTAGGGTGTTAATTAAACAGTATTGGCCTGAACTGGAATTGTAATTAATGCTGGTATGCGTTGCTTTGGCAAGGTAAAATAAGTATCTGTTAATATAGATGCCGGAAAAAATATGCAGTTTGAAGTCACTGAAGAAGAAAGAAAAAAAGCCAAAATTCCCCATGATCTGTTCTTGGTGAACCTGATTAACAATCATATTCTGATTTTTGTGGCAACTTTGGGTATGGCTTCCAGCTGGGCATGGCCAATGCTGGCTGTGCCGCTGGCAAATTGCCGTTAAGCGCAGCTGGTTTTTTATTAAAATGATCTTGGTGTTAATGGCCATTGGCGCAATTAGCATATACGGCTATACCAGTCTAGGCTGGATGAAAGAAGCTGTATATGCCCTGATTGGCGGTGTTTGTCTGTTGCCGGTCATGGTTATCTTAATGGAATCAGATGCCCTGCACAGCGCCGATCAGGTTAAATTACCCGACAGTATGGTTGAAAAATACCCTGCACCATCCAATGTAAAAGTTATAGTAGAAGAATAAGCGGACAATTTATGGTCAATGCTGTCTATCCGGGAACCTTTGATCCCATTACTAATGGTCATATAGACATGGTGATGCGCGCCACTAAAATGTTTGAAAAAGTGATTGTGGCTGTAGCGGACAATACCGGCAAACAACCTCTGTTTACTTTAGACGAACGGGTTGAGCTGGCCAGCCGGGTGTTAAGTGAGCTACCCGGGGTTGAAGTCATCGGCTTTAATACCCTGCTGGTGGATTTTGCCAGAAAACATAATGCCTCGGTGATTCTAAGAGGGCTTAGAGCCGTTTCAGATTATGAATACGAGTTCCAGCTGGCGGGTATGAATCGTAATCTGGCACCGGATATAGAAACGGTTTTTCTGACCACGGCGGAAAATTATGCTTTTTTATCTTCTAGCCTGGTTAAAGAAGTGGCCAGATTAGGCGGTGATGTCAGCCGCTTTCTGCCACAGCAAGTAATAGCTGAAATAAAAAAGAAATTAGGTTAATATATCGACACCTGACAGGGTGGACAGCGTTCATATTTCCTTTGCTTCTCTTTATAGCAAATTTTAGATCGGAGAAAGGGATATTGAGGGGGAACCTGGTAAAACCAGTGTTCAGTAACCGTTTTGAAGCACAGGTATTGCAACACCTTGTTTCAGTTACAAACTTATTAATTATTAAGATTATCTATTTTGGAGGTTTCCAATGGCGTTATATATCACTGATGAATGTATTAACTGTGATGTGTGCGAACCCGAATGTCCCAATGAAGCGATTTATATGGGTGAAGAGATTTATGAAATCAATCCTGATCTCTGTACCGAATGTGTCGGCCACTATGATGAACCTCAATGTGTGGAAGTTTGTCCTGTTGACTGTATCCCCAAGGATCCGGATCATGAAGAAACCTATGAAGAGCTGATGGCCAAATACAAAAAACTGACAGGTGGTTAGATTTCCCCTTACTTTTTTGTGTTTAAGTCTTCATTTTATAAAAAAGCCTCTTAAATAAACATCAGTTTAAGGGGCTTTTTTTTTGGCCTGAAAAACTGTCTGTGAGTATACTTTACATTCTCTTTAAGAAAAAATATTGAGAAACAACGTTGAGAAAATAATGCTAAAAAAATATCTGCTGCTGTTCCTTATACCGACTATCGGCCTATATTTAATGACGGTACAGGCTGAACCCATTAAAACACCTCCACAGGCTGCCATTGCATCAGCCCATCCTCTGGCCACAGAAGCCGGTAAACAGATCCTGCTGCAGGGCGGTAACGCTTTTGATGCGGCGGTGGCAGTAACGGCGGCTCTGGTTGTGGTGGAACCGTACAGCTCCGGTCTGGGCGGCGGTGGTTTCTGGCTGATCCGGGATGCCGGAAAAAATAAAACTATTATGCTGGACGGGCGTGAAACGGCACTGGCCAAAGCCACCCAGGATATGTATCTGGACAGTACAGGTAATTATATTCCAAATAGTTCTGTCAACGGACCTCTGGCTGCAGGGATCCCTGGTACCGTGGCGGCTATAGTACACCTGTCGGAACAATACGGGGTACTGCCGCTGGAGCAGTTTTTACAGCCGGCGATACACTACGCTGAACAGGGTTTCAGTGTTACCGAACATTATCAGAAAATGGCACAGTTTCGTCTGTCCGTACTGCAGTCTTATCCGGAATCCACCAGAATTTTTCTGCATAATAATCAGGTGCCTGAAATTGGCTATAAGATTGTACAGACCGATCTGGCAAAAACACTGAAGCAGATCGCTAGAACCGGCGGCAAAGATTTTTATCAGGGTTTTACCGCTATTAAAATGGTTAATGCGGTTAAAAAGACAAAGGGGATCTGGCAGCTGGATGATCTGAAAAACTACCGTCTTAAAGAAAGGCAGCCGATTACATTTGCTTATCGTGATATGCAGATTATTTCTGCAGCGCCACCCTCATCCGGCGGTATTGCACTGGCTGGCATACTGCAGATCCTGCAGAATTATAATCTGCAGTCTATGAAGCAGGCTCAACAGGTGCATCTGACTGTGGAAGCCATGCGCCGGGCCTATCGGGACCGGGCAGAATATCTGGGGGATAGTGATTTTGTTAAGGTGCCGGTTAAGCGTTTAACTCACCCCTTTTATGCTCAGGGCCTGGCCGCCGGTATCAGGCTGGACAAAGCCACGCCCAGTGACAGTCTGTCGGGTATTATTAAAGCACCGGAAGGACAGGATACTACCCATTTTTCCATTATAGATACCTAGGGCAATATGGTGTCTGCCACTATGAGTATTAACTAACCTGAATTCTGGATAAGAACTAAAAAATATTGAACTAAATGCCTGTTTCTCGATCAGATCATTTAATGACCAAATCAAATGAATTTGAACAAGGAACAGGCAAGTGACTACTATAGATGAATTGTATTGTAATATCGATGATTTCAACCAGGTCTTTTATCCTGAATGGGAAAAAACACTGCTGGAATCCGGTGATAAAAAGAGAAGACGACAAGGTGTAATGAGCCCCAGTGAACTGATGACTATCCTGATTAACT